>JAZRWV010000361.1:0-2693 GCA_045599925.1 Myxococcota bacterium | reverse complement strand
TTTGGGCAAAAGGTGAAGCCTTGAACGACAATCTCACCCTCGTGGTCATGTTTCATGCCACCTGCAGTAACTAGTCGTTTCAAGGCTTCGTTCGTGTTAGCTAATCACGAACTCAAACGCAACCATACAAGTTGTAACATTTATGCAAATAATGCCATCTCATGAACCTTATGCATTGTATTTTGGCATGTCAGCGCGGCGTATGCAAAAGGCGCGGCCGTATCGCAGATAGGCCGCGCAAACGCATGGCGTATTGGCCGTGATATTTTTTCCCCTTGCCCGGCCGCCAAAGGCGGCCCCCTCCCCCAACAGGCGCGGGAAAAACAGGCCAATAGCCATGCCCCAAAACTCATTTTCGGTGTATTGCGCAGCAATAACCGAAAAAAAAGCCGCATGCAAAGCATGCTGCTTTTCCACCATCATAAAAAGATTATTTACCAGAAACAGCCTTTGGATATTCAAAGATAATATCGCGACCGACTTCAGTTTTATTCAGGTTAATCTGAATTGGCGAACCAGTTCTTGTCTTGCAGTATGTTGAATCATAATCGATAGAGAAATCAGAGGAGCTGTAGGGACGATATTCGGCGAGGCCTTCTGCATTCTGATTCTTTTCAGCATCTTTTGGAAGAGTACCGACTTTGAATTCGAACTCATTGCAGAGGAAATACTCATTAGGAGTATTTGAGAGGTGAGCGACCGAGGCTTTACATCCATAGAGGCAAGGACAAGTAGTCGCTTTGTCATTTCTAGGATTATCGGAATAAGAGCCATCAGCATTCTGTTCGTTGCAATCGGCGGGGATGCAGGTAATCGGGGCGGCATCAGCGCAGAGTGTGTTAACGGCTTCACCGATACGCTGACCGATAACGCTAAGCACGGGGCCGAATGCGCCGTTTGAACCATTTGCATCGGATTCACAAACAGCAGTCGGAGTTGAAACTTTCTGTCCATTGGCATCAGTGGACACCTGTTTTACGACATACTGTTCATTTTTGCAGCAGATTGGAGCGTAGATTGGGTCATTTCCGAACATTTCAGCGAAGAGCTGATATCGATAGCTCTGGCTACCAGCGGTACCGCACCAGTTTTCAGGGAGGTTAACGTCATATCGAATTCCCTGATCGCGGTTAATAATGGAAGCGATAATGATATCGGAACTGGCCATTTCCTTATATTTTGAACGGCGATCATTGGCATCCAGCACATTGCTTGGGAGGAACATTTCGCTGTTCTGTTCCTGATAAAATACTTCGTTACTGGCGATGACGTAATCGATGAGGAAGTTGTAGAAATCGCTTCTTGGAGCGAGGTCATTTGCACAGGAATCGCCGGGACATTTAATATAAGATTTACATTTTTCGTCGGCGAGGCAAGAGAGGAGAGCATTTCTTGCATCCTCATCGCCCTGAACGCACCAATCACGAATGGATTTTTTTACGCCTTCATATTCGAGAGCCAAACCGGACGAGAGCTGGAGATAAGTTGGCTGAATGTTATCGCTATTTTCAACGAATTGAGACTCATCAAGCTGGACGGAATCTTCGCGAGCCATAATGCATGCATCTTCGATATTTCTGCTTTTTTCGCACTCATCGCCGACGAGCATTTTGGTTGTGCTGCTGCAGTCATTTTCGTCAGTAACGAAAACGACAGAAAGAATGGAACCTGGGCGTTTAAAGTTTTCAATAGCATCGGAGAGGTCAGACATACTGCGATGAGCGCCGAGGGAGCTCTTCATGGTTGCGAGACCTTTTTCAGTTGGGTCACCGTCGATACCCATAATAGCCTGGCATCTGAAAAGGTTCTGAAGCACCTGTTTTCGTTCATTTAACTTAGCGGTATCACTATCGCTGCCGAGGTAAAAGTCGTTATAATCGATCCATTCTTTGGATTTACCGATCCAGGGGTCAGCAGAACTTGGATCGCTTGGACTTTTATCGCGGTCGATCCAACTGCTTGAGTTGAAATCGTATCGCAAACCGTCTTCGTAATAGCTTCTGCAAGCAGCTTTAATTTTATTAATTTCGTTATCGGAAACGCCATTACTTTTAAGAATATCGGCGCCGGTATTGGTATTGAGAGCATGAGTTTCGAAAGCCATTGCGTTGCCGGAATACGAAGTGGAGACGGTAGCAAGGCGGAAATCAGCATTAGCTTCGACGAGACGATCGAGGAAGATTTTGAAGTTAGAGTCGAGGTCTGCCTGTTCTTCCGTCATGGAGATGGAGTTGTCGACGACAAAGAGAATATCAACGGGACGAGCCGAACCGGAGCTAGTAGCCTGTTTTTTTCCTGAGCTCAAAGATTTTGAGAACGGCGCCATTTCATGTTCATTGCAAGCCGTACCGGCGATAAGTGCTGCTGCAGCGACGGCAACACAACCCACTGTCATCAATTTATTTTTTAACTGCATATCAGGACTCCCACAAAGACCTAAGGTGAAGTATCTGTGTATTTGTCAGGTTTGATGCGAGCATCACCCACTACACATCCATTCATATTATTATATCACATTCAAATTCTCTTGTAAACACCCTCAAACCATCATACAGGGCTACAGCATTTAAATTTTTCTTGACTCTGCTAAACTATCAGTTGGTGGAAAGTTTAGTCTCTGTTCCACATGTTGTTCCGGAATTGCCAGGATGGCATTTCAAAACCAGGAAGGTACGATGCAGAAAAAGTCTTTA
>JAZRWV010000360.1:0-5759 GCA_045599925.1 Myxococcota bacterium | reverse complement strand
AATTCTGAATGTAATCGGTCACGGGATCGGTGCTGATATTGATTTCATAAATATCTGAGAAGTGAAATATCACGAGAATCTGCTCGTGTTCGAAGGTGAGTGAGGCGGAATCCTCGTGAATCTCAAATGCAATCGGCTTTTGATCGTAGATTTCGAAATCATCGGGCAGGGAATCGCCTTCAAAGAGTTTTGAGACTTCTTCTTCAAAGATGCTTGCCTGATCGTGGTCATACTCCAGTTTTAATCGTTCATAGAGAGCTCTGGCGTCGTTGATTTCTTTATCTGTGGGGGATTCTCCACACTCAATGGCTTGTTCAAATTCGTGAAGTGCGGGTGTTGCATATTTTTTGAAGATATCATAGTGGCTGCATATATAATATGAATTTTCAGCGAGCATGTAGAGAATACGCCCAAACCAGAGGTGGTTGATGACATTACAACGCTGAGCATTGTAATAGGCTCTGAGGAGATAAAAGTCGGCGTCTCGGTCTTTGTACGGTGTTGCATTTAATTCGTGTGTACGCCAGAAGACGCTGCGCGCTCTTTTATAATCTTCAATAATTTCATTCCATGGATCAGTGGGCATTGGTCGTTCAGGTGTTGTGAATGGGTGGAATTAGATGCTTCGGGCCACATATGTGATTCATAACTGCATGGCCCTATATTTAGCGATATTATTGCATGAGTACCGAAAAATTGAAATAAGAAACCCTCAAGCATTGGCGTTACCAACAACGAGGAAAAAGAAGGCGTGTTTCGCGAGCCGTATGCGCACAGCCGCCACAGTGCGGAGTGAAGGCCGCCGCTTTATCGGAAATTCCAACGAGCCATCCCTCCCCCGAACAATGCCCGTCGGGATTTCCAACAAGGCATCTCTGCCCTAAAAATCGCCTTCGGAAATTCCGAAACGCTTTCTCTGCCCCCTAAAATGGCTTTCGGGAATTCCGAAATGGCCTATCTGCCCCGAAAAAATCCCGTTTTTTGACCAAACCGGGACTTATTTTTGTTCCAAAGCCCGTTTCGGAACTCAGACCGCCGCGTTGCTGGTCTGGTGATAACATTTCGGAAACTCCGAGAGAGCGTCATTGCCCCGGTGATGCAGTTTCGGAATGCACGCTGTATCAAGTCATGTTATATGTAGCTCACATCCCGCCACAAAACGTGGCTCATTAACTCCATAGGAGGTTGTTATGAGTGAATTGAAGACATTAGATCTTACCAAACTGCACAGTGATGAAATCGGCCATTTTGGTGTACAGGTGCGCGATATTCTGAACGACGTTATGGGCACAGATCATGTGGCCTGTGTCGACTTTATCGCCGCAGCCGATGCCTATCACAAAGCCACCGAAGGCGGCACTGCCGACTCACTGTCGTTGTCCAATGCCGATGCTGCAGCAGACCGCGCATGGGGCGCTTTCTATTATCAGCTTCAGGCATCGATACGCTCACTGAACGACGACATGCGCAATGCTGCCAACGACATTCAGACAGTCTTTGAACAGACGACGAATCCCACGTCGCTCAACTATGCCGCTGAATACGGCGCGCTTCGTATCCTGCTGGAACGCCTTGAAGCCATTCCATCTGCCAAACATGCACTCGCCCGCACAGATCTTGTCCTCGCCGATCTGCGCAAAACCTATAACGATTTCATCGAATTAAGCAATGCTGCCACGCTCGAAGCCAGTACACGCGTCTATGGCGTTCGCAAAGAGACTCGCACGGCTTTCGTCTCGGCATGGAAAAAACTTGTTTCCCGCCTCAACGTCCTCGTCGACCTCAATCACGACGATAAAGCCGAAAACGCCATCCAGCAGATCAATGTTCTTATTGATCATTACAAAAATCTGATCAAACAACGAAGTAAGGCCACCAAAGCTGGTGGCGACGTGTGATATAAGGCCTCACCCCCTGGCCCGGCCTCACCCCCTGGCCCCCTCTCCAAAGGAGAGGGGGGAAATCGGGGGGAAATCCTTCCCCCAATGGGGGAAGGTGGCCGAAGGCCGGATAGGGGCCAAAGAACGCGCCGGTGCCGTATGCCGATAGGCATAGGCAACCGGGCCTGGGCGTATGCAATAGCCCAGGCAACACCCACACAACCCAAAACAATGCATAGACCGCGCATTGGTCATGGAGGATAGCCCGATGGCAGAAAAAACACAGGCGAACATCGGATTTGAAAAACAGATTTGGGATGCTGCTTGCGTCCTTTGGGGACACATTCCTGCGGCGGAATACCGCAAGGTGATTATCGGATTGATTTTCCTTCGCTATGTATCCACGGCATTTGAACGTCGATATCAGGAACTGGTGGAAGAAGGCGATGGATTCGAAGATGATCGCGATGCTTACACCGAGGACAATATCTTCTTTGTGCCTGAAGAAGCACGTTGGCGCACGATCTCTGCGGTGGCACATACGCCTGAAATTGGCAAAGTGATCGATGCTGCGATGCACGCCATTGAAGCTGAGAATAAGACGCTCAAGGGTGTGCTTCCGGTCAACTATGCAAACCCGGATCTGGACAAGCAGGTGTTGGGCGATGTCGTGGATATCTTCACCAATATGGACATGGGCGATGCGGAGAAAAGCCAGGATCTACTCGGCAGAACTTATGAATACTGCATCGCACAGTTTGCCGAGAAAGAAGGCAAAGGCGGTGGTGAATTCTATACGCCGTCCAGTGTCGTTAAAACGCTTGTCGCGATCTTGCGTCCGTTTTCTAATTGTCGCGTATACGATCCCGCTTGCGGTTCGGGCGGCATGTTCGTGCAGAGTGCAAAGTTTATCAAAGCGCACAGCGGCAACCGAGGGAGTATCTCTGTTTATGGTCAGGAGGCAAACCCCGACACGTGGAAGATGGCTAAGATGAATATGGCGATTCGCGGCATCGAGGCAGACTTTGGCCCGCATCAGGCAGACACTTTTACCAACGACTTGCACCCAACCTTGAAGGCAGACTTCATCCTCGCCAATCCGCCGTTCAACTACCATCCCTGGAACCAGGATAAGCTGACCGAAGACGTGCGCTGGCGATATGGTCTCCCGCCTGCCGGTAACGCCAACTACGCCTGGATTCAGCACATGATCCATCACCTCGCCCCGAACGGCAAGATCGGTCTTGTGCTTGCGAATGGTGCGCTTTCTACGCAGACCAGCGGCGAGGGTGAGATTAGAAAGAAGATTATTGAAGATGACTTGATCGAAGGGATTGTGGCGCTGCCGACAAACCTGTTCTATAGCGTGACGATTCCGGTGACGCTTTGGTTTATCAGCAGAAACAAGAAACAGAAGGGAAAAACCGTTTTCATCGATGCGCGCAAGATGGGCCACATGGTGGACAAGATTCATCGTGACTTCACCGATGCCGATATTCAACTTTTGGCGGATACGTTTGAAGCCTTTCAAAAAGGCACCCTGGAAGATCAGAAGGGCTTCTGTGCAGTGGCGAGCTTGCAGGATATCATGGCGCAGGATTACATCCTGACCCCTGGTCGCTATGTCGGCATTGAGGAGCAGGAAGACGATGGCCAACCTTTTGAGGAAAAGATGACACGCCTTACCGCTGAACTCTCTGGCTTGTCCGCCAAATCTCACGAACTCGAAGAAGAAATCCGTAGAAAGCTGGGGGCGATTGGGTATGAAGTTTGATGAATATTATATTTCTGAACTGATTTCAGAGATTGCAATGGGGCCATTTGGCTCAAATATTAAAGTTGAGTGCTTTGTAGATGAGGGCATTCCTGTTTTGAACGGAAGTAACCTTACTGGATTTGCAATGAATGATGATGCTTTTCGCTATGTAACGGAAGAAAAGGCAGATTCATTAAAGAGGGCGAATGCTTATCGTGGTGATGTTGTAATAACGCACAGAGGCACATTGGGACAAATATCATTTATACCTTCAGATTCAAAATATGAAAGATATGTCATTTCGCAAAGTCAATTTAGAGTAAGATGCAATGAAAAAATATTACCCGAATATCTCACCTATTATTTTCATACGAGAATAGGTCAGCATAAATTACTTTCAAATGCATCACAAGTTGGAGTACCAGCACTTGCAAGAGCATCAACTACGTTTCAAAAAATAAAAATAGAAATCCCCAATATTGATGTTCAAACAAAAATAGTGGGGATCTTAGAATCTATTAGAGCGAAGATCGAGGTTAACCGAGCGATAAATAGGAATTTGGAGGCGCAGGCGGAGGGGGTGTATAATGAAATGATTGTAAATACCAATACGGTGCAAACTCATGAATTGCGAGAGCTTTGTAAGTTTCAAGAAGGCTATGTGAATCCTTCTCAAAAGAATCCTGAGTATTTTGATGGTGACGTTAAATGGTTACGAGCGGTCGATATCAATGAATCATTTATTGTTGACACTAGTAGAACTTTAACTCAGAAAGGATTTGAAAGTGCCAAGAAAAGCGCTTATTTATTCAAGCCAAACACTATAGCTATCAGTAAATCTGGAACCATCGGTCGTCTTGGTATTATCGCTGACTATATGTGCGGAAACCGGGCAGTTATTAATATAGCACCAAATAACGAAAAGTATTTACCACTCATATATGGCTACTTAAAAAGCAAACAACAAGAGTTTGAGGATTTAGCAGTGGGCAGTGTTCAAAAAAACTTGTATGTTTCAGTGCTTGAACCATTAAAGGTTAATTTTCCATCAAATAATATCATAGAAAGATTTTGCGCTATTAGTAATGCATTATTAAATGCAATGTTAATCAACTGCAAAGAGAATAAAAACTTATGCGAACTTCGCGACACCCTTTTACCCAAACTGATGTCAGGAGAACTTGATGTCTCGAGTCTCGATATTTAAGCCTCACCCCCTGGCCCCCTCTTTGGCCTCACCCCCTGGCCCCCTCTCCACAGGAGAGGGGGGAGGCCCTCACCCTGCACAGAGCCTAAAAATGAGCCAACAAAGTGATACAAAATTATTGATATCGATGGCGCTAACGGAGATATCGAGAAAATATAACTTGCCACTGAGTGAAGTTTCCAGAATATTTGATGAACATCACGTCTGGGAACAGTTACTTTCACAGCACGAATATCTGCATCAGCTGCCGATGGATGAAACGATTCGTTTTGTCGAAGAACTGATAGAAAATTCGGAGACTTTTTACATCGTTTATCACGGCACGACCGATGCATTTGAGCAGATTGATTTAGCTTTTTCGCAGGATCGCCGAGACTTTGGAAAAGGCTTTTATACGACATTGTTACGGGAACAGGCTGAACAGTGGGCAATTCGCCTTAAAAATCGTCGACATCTTTCCAAAGGATTACTTTACGAATATCGATTTGTCCCCAATTCATCGCTGTCGATTAAGCGGTTTACGGCGCTTGACGAATCCTGGCTTGAATTTATTAAGGAGAACCGCGTTAAGGGCGGATGTACGCATTCTTTTGATGTTGTGATTGGCCCCGTAGCCGATGACAATACAATGCCGACCGTGCTGTTGTATATGAATGGCGTATATACGGCGCAGGAAGCGATTGAACGATTGAGATACCAGAAAATCAATAACCAGATATCGTTTCATACCCCGAAGGCGCTTCGATGTCTGACCTTGATTCGGAGCACAGAAATTCATGGATAAGATTTACGTATTTAATGGACAGGATATCACCTTGCTCGTGTGCATGCAGCTTCGCGATGTCGCGGAATGTGTCGCGAAGCGGCTTGATCTGCCCTTCGACAAAGCGATTTACAAAGTATTCGCATCGCAGAC
>JAZRWV010000359.1:0-3300 GCA_045599925.1 Myxococcota bacterium | reverse complement strand
CTGTCTTTGTGCTGATCATACAAAACTTTTTTGATTTTAGCTTGAGGTACTGGTCGACAGGCATGCTGTTCTGGCTTTCGTGCGGCATTCTGGAAGGCCGTCGGCATCGTTGGAAGTATGGCCGTATCGTTGAGGATCATGCTAAGATATCAAAAAAGCGAACCATCGAATGGTGTGCAGGAAATACCTTGTTCGTTATAGCCTGTGTGACGGCATTTGTCGTGATGTATGGCGCTTATGATGGGCAGAGCCAGATTGGAATTCGTGAACTCAGATATGCGGCCGCTTCAAATTCGACGCACAATGAAAAAGTGACTGTCAGCCTTGAGGATAATTTAGTGACAAGGGCCGGTAATTTTCATATTCGCGATATCATGGCTAAAGCTCTTGTCAGTGAAGGCATTAATAACAAAACATTGCGTGAACATTCATGGAAAGAAGCTGAAGCATGGTATCGTTCAGCTGCCACAAAGAATCCCTGGGATGCAGAAACATCCATTCATTTGGCTAAACTATGTATGATTTCAGGTGATTTTGACTGCGCATCAAAATACTTTATCAAAACGGCAGAGAATGATCCGCGCAAACTGGGAACTGCCATGTGGGAACTGTCTTCGATGAAACTCGAAGATATGAAAGTCCCAGAAAACTGGGATTCTTTCTCGTCTTTGGTCATTTCGTTGATGGATCGCAGACGGTATGATGATGCACAGGTGCTGATTTCAGAACGTCAGAAGACTGATCCTGTTCATGCTGCTGGTTTGTTATGCTCACTTTATGTTCGCCTGAATATGGATGATGGGTGTGATCTCGTTCTGAACAACCTGGATGGGGAGGAAATGAGCATATATCTGTTCGATTTGAAGTGGAATGCCATGCTCAGACGCGAGCAGTACGAAGAATTGTTTGATTTTATGGAAAAGTATGAAGTCGCACTCAATAATGAGGTTTTGTATTGGGAGCACAGGCTTCGAGCGAGTGTTTTTTGGGGGCAGATGAAAGGCGACGATTGGTATCGAAATCATGTGCCTGCGATTTTCAATAAGTTCCGCCAGGTTGGAACAAATTCACTTCGCTGGAAACTGGCTTTTGACTATTACGATGCCAAGTATGCTCTGAATTTGGGGCTGTATGGTCGGGCAGTAAGAAGTGCAAATCTGGTTTTGGCAATCCGTCCGTCTCATAAGGGGGCGATTTCGGTATTGAATGCAGCAGAACAAGCTCAGAATTCGAAAAAGCAATCAGCAGGTGGTTTGTGAATGTTGAAGAAATAATAAAAATAGGCCGTGCGTATTGGCCAACAGCCAATAGCACGGCCAATGAGGCGCGTATGCCGGCGGCATAGCGCCTTTTGTCATAATAAACACATACAGTTTCTCACAAAAGGAGTCATGATGAGAAAACAATTGATGATTTCATTGCTGGTACTTTTTTCCGGGGTATTGGCTGGATGTGATGAAGATGCAGGTCAGGCCGAATCAACCGCATGTTCGACAGAATGCCGTTCTGGAGAAAGCTGTGTGGACGGTGTATGCATGTGTGGCAATTCAATTTGCACTGAAGGACAGATTTGCGAGAATAATCGATGCCAAAATAAGGCTTGTGAAGGCGATGAATGCGATGTCAAAGAGTGCAGTCCTGTATGTTCCGAGAGTGAATCGTGTGTCGACGGGGTATGCAAATGCGGGGATTCTGTCTGCCAAAATGGGCAGATTTGTGTTGAGGATAGCTGCATAGAAAGGAGTGAATGCACTCCAGAATGCACGGGGGATTCATTATGTGTCGATGGGGTGTGCAAATGTGGGGATTCCTTGTGTGGCGAGACACAGATCTGTCGTTCTGGAATATGTGAGAATATAAGCAATTGCGAGCCTGAATGTTTTGATGATTCCGTGTGTACGGACGGACAGTGTTTATGTGGCGGCATCGCTTGTGATGATGGATATGAATGCATTGGCAGCGTATGCGAGGAAATCGTATTGTCCGATGATGAGGAGGAGGTGTGTGAACCTCAATGTGGTGAAAACCAGGTTTGCAGTGATGGGGAATGTATTGAGGATACGCCGGATCCTGTTTGCAGTCCTGAATGTGCAGAGAATATGATTTGCACATTTGATGGATGTAAAGAGGTTGAAACGTTTGATTGTTCCGGATGCAGTGACAGTGAAAAGTGTGTAGAAGGTGTCTGCATGTGCGGAAGCTCTGTTTGTGCGGATGAGGAGGTTTGCAGGTCTGGAAAGTGTGAAGTGATAGATCCTTGTGGGGGAGACTGTGCGCCAGAAGTCTGTATTGCTGGAAAATGTGAAGACAGTGAACTCTTTTTTAACAAGAGTAAAATGGATGTTTGCCTGAGTTCGAAGTCAGATAAGCTGATTGCGACGAGAAAAAGTTCAAAGAATCTGACGTGGACCATAAGTGGGAAAGACTCAGATGGGAAGCTGCAAGTCTGGGATGCCAATGCTGAAATGTCAAAAGTTCGCTGTATTGTTTCTACAAATAAATATTCAAAGAAATTGAGTGATTGTATAAAAATAGATGAAAGTGCCAAAACAGAAACCATTCAGTTTGTCAATCTGGCTCGCAAAAGTACCGAAATGACGGTTAAAGTCAAAGATAGTAAAGGAAATGAAGCATCGGCGGAATTGAATTTAAAACCTTATTTTGATGATGACAGTTTTGTCAAACTGGATAAGAAAACGGTTGGGTCGACGTTATTAAGATATAAAAATGGCATCACGCCGGGTGAAAAGTTGTCATCCAGTAAATATACTGTGAAATCGAGTGCAACAGGTGATGCAAAGTATAAATATACAGATAATACTGAGACGACCGCAGAAGAATATGCAAATTTGTGTGGAAACAAGAATTCGTACTGCAGAACGACGTTTGGAGAGACAGATACAAAAGAGTTTGACGAGGGTTTGTATAGAGATTATGTGCTTCCCAATCTTGTCGTATTGAAAAAAGACGATGGGAAAAAAGTATATTACGGGACGCGGGCAAGTGTTGTAGCTGCTGCGAGGTTTTTGATTCTGCAGTTTCCGTATGACATACCCTATGCATTGGGGGGATCCAATAATACAAAAGTTGGTAGAGGACATTACGTTTGGGCATATAATGATTTGAAAACCAAGACCGAGGACGCAAGAGTACTTGGACTGAATCTGGTTTCGAAATCTTATTATAAATCATTAGATCATGACCATTATTTGACGAACACCAATATTCCATGGGGTGCCTGGGATAGTTCGATACCTCATGACGAACAGAAGGGAGGGTATTATAAAAATAATCCAGACA
>JAZRWV010000358.1:0-6337 GCA_045599925.1 Myxococcota bacterium | reverse complement strand
ATCGAAAAAGCCCATCCCGAAGTGATGAACATCCTTCTTCAAATTCTTGATGAAGGAAGACTTACGGATGCCAAAGGAAGACACGTCGATTTCTCCAATACAGTCATTATTATGACGAGCAATCTCGGCGCAGCCGATGTTATGCATGCCTCTCAAAATGGTATCGGCTTCGCAGGAAACGACACGAAACTGACACCGGAAGAAGCTGAAAATATCATCATCAAATCAGCAAAATCCAGATTCTCTCCTGAACTTTGGAACCGAATCGAAGAAAAACTCGTCTTCCATCCCCTGACAATCAGACAAATCGAACGCATTGCACACCTTCTTCTTTTCGATTCCCGCAAACGCCTTCTCAATGACAAACGCATTGAACTCACCTTTAATGAAGATGCCCTCATTCCCTACCTCATTCAGAATGGTGGTTTCGATCCGAATTATGGAGCAAGACCGATGCGCAAAACCATTCAGTCTCTTGTCGAGTCTCAGATTGCGGAATGGATTCTGTTGCACGATGACATGCCAAAAGAATTGTACGTCGGTCTGAAAGACAACAAAGTCACTGTCGAAGAGGTCAAGCCACTCTGATGCTCATTTTTTGACACGAAGCATAATCGTAATAAAAGGCGACACCAGCTTGTGTCGCCTTTCTTGTATCTCAAATCAGGGCTGATTTTTTATACAACGAAATTTTCGCACCATTTTTATTCTCCACCAGGGATTGTGGTTAAAGAATAATCGATTTGTTTAGATGAAAATAATCGTTGTAATTTTTATAATTCGACACTGATTCAAAAATCGTAACTTATTTTCTGAAAAAGTTCTCATGTGTTTTTGAAGACTTTTTGTGCGAAAAAATCGTTATCAAGTTCGATTGTTTCAACAGAAACACTTGATACGATTTTCTCCACATTCATTCGGCCTTGAGAGCATTACAAGGTCTTTTCATAGTATTTTATCAACCATATAAGTACCCAAATGCCATTTCCGAATTTAATTCAACACCAAACCTGCAAGACAAAATACATAAACATTTAAAGGTTTGAAAATTTCGGATTGCATTTTTGACGCACGCAAAGTGTTGTGCAATTTGTTCACTAAACCAACAATACTAAACATACCACCGAATTTAATTCATATATTTGAATTACAACACTATCCCCCATCCATTCTATGATACAGGGCTCCGCCTATTGCGTTAAACTCCATTCGCAAAATTCCCCTGAAATGTGACGCAATTGGCAGTTTCCAGTACATGATTTGATTTAATCAAATCATGAGCTTTATTTTGATGTTGAAATAAAATAACGAATTTTTCGCACACACTTTTTTTATTAACGAAAAAATCGTATCTTATTTGGATTGTTATTAATAAAAATTACATACGTTTTTTCAAGTTCAAAACCATCAAATCCATATCATTTATGCATTTTCTTTTTCAAAGCCTCGGCATAAGCATTTTGTTCCTGTCCAAACCAAAAAGAATAGTCGATTTTTTCGTGACGATTTTTTTTTGTCAAAATTTGTTCCTGGAGAGACATTTTTTGAATTTTTTCGAGCAAATCATCGAGCTGAATATCAAAATTCTCAGAATTGCATAAGATATCAACGATGCCCAGCCATTGAGCATGTTCACTGTCAAAGCGCATGCCATCCTCGATGTATTTCTGTGCCACATCAGGGTGCTGTGCCCATCCATGAGCCCAGGCATATCCACCGGCCCCGGGAACAATTCCCCAATTCTTTTCAGGAAAACCAAATTCAGCATTTTGAGAAGCAATGACGACATCAGCAGCAAGACACAATTCAGTGCCAAGTCCAAGAGCAAGGCCGTCAACGCAGCAAATGACGAACTGCGGAAGAGTTCTCATTTTATGAATGACACTACGCTGAAAAGCGACATGCTCCAAAATCTGCTCAAAGCCCCACCCTACCCTTTCTTTCTGGTTTGCACCGGCGCAAAAAACGGGATATCCAGAAGGCGATATTTTACAGCTCTTTATCACGAGCAGGCGGTTATCAGAAGAAAAAGCCTGTTCACAGCTGGTGAACAGGTCATTGAGTTCGACGATATCGGCCTTTGCAAAAGCATTCACCGGGCCGATATCCATAACATATTCGCAAAAGCCGTGTTTATGAACGACAGACATTATGAACGCGGAGTCACGGCAAAATATGCCCATCGGCTTAATTTATCAAACGGCGTAATGGTTTCCTTTTGCGAATCGACGAGGAAGCTCACTTTTTGGCTGTTTCCGGACTTATCATCATAAATATAGCCAATCTGCATGAGTTCAGGTTTATTATTTGGATTGATTTCGCCGGATGCCTGTTTTGTTTCCCATTTGCATTTTTTATCGGACTTACAACGTTCAACTCTTGGACCTGCATCGTTCTGTCCATCGGTGATCAACCATGCCAGAGCGCTGATAAATTCCTGCTGTTCAAGCACTTTTACGAAAGCATTACACAGGTCTTTATAGTCCTTATTTCTGCAGGCATGTTTTTTCGGCCATCGTTCCATACGGGGAATTCCGAGATTATTGGTATAATCATTAGGATAGATGTTAATTTCCTTAACTTCAGACTGTTCGTCGCCATACTTCATCAAACGAGAAGCTTCAATGCCTCTTGGTTCGAACTGTTTGGTTTCCCAATTGAAAATAAACTTGGCGACGTGAATTTCGTTAAGTTCTTTCCATTGAAAATAGGCTGAATAATCATCACCAAACTCGTGCATGACGGTCCATCCGATGATGTCATCCTGAGAATGATTTTCTTTGGCAGCCATTTGAACAAAATGAAGCAAAATGACACCGCCAAAGTTCATTTTTCCGTTTTCGAAGGTATGAGCGGAAATGGCGCCGATGACACCAGCCGGCCGTTTCAGGTTTTCTTCGACTTCCTCATAATTAAAAATGGATCGGTCGAAAACACTGGCCATCGCGTTTCTGGGAATAACTTCTTTCGTCGTCACATCGACGATCCAAACGGGCCCCACGACAACGCTTTCGTCGTGATAATCGAGATAAACTTCATACTGAGGATCCGGAGTTTGATTTGCGCCGTCCATGTCGGTATCGAGGTGAAGCGCTCTCCATTCCCCTTTCTGAAGGAATTTCATATCGAAACGATTTTCGAGCAGCTGATTCTCGACCAGAGAATCGATCGTAACCATTCCCGGTTCGACATTGATTTCATTGCCATTTTTAATTTTTTGATAAAGAGCATCGATATACTCAGGCTTTTGCACCTTGTAATTTCTAACGATATCGATAGCTTTCAGTTCCTGCCCGGCATATTTATCCTTCACGACAATTCGGTTTTTCGTAACCTGCAGCTCAATATTTTGGTTATTGCCTGCATTTCTGGCACTCACGACATAAGCGAGCAAACCACCCAAGCCAAGCACGACAACGACGAACACGATGAGAAGAATAATGGCTACATTTCGATTCATAACACACCTTCACGCGAAACAACAAACGCTGGCCGCACCATTTATCACGTTTACCTGCTTATCGACAATACTGAATGCACATGAAAAGGCTTAAATACAAGTTTTAACCCCAAATAGGACGAGCCTGTTATGCCGTTCGGCATACACAGGCTCACTGTCCGTGCTATTTGCCAGCAAATACGCACGGCCTTTTTTTTATTTTTGAGTTCTACAGACACCAAACAGGAACTGTATTTCCTTACGAATCACAACAAAACAGGATAAGTGCATCAATATTTGTTGCAAATGGTCTCCATGTTTTTAAGGTTCTTCTGCTTTGCAGGCCCCATCTTTCCGAGCACCCCTTTCACAGTACTTGCGAGAGACCAGACACCACTCTTTGCATTGATGGCTTCTTTCTGAGCCCTGCAGATATCCCCGATTTTGGTTGTCGTCTTTTCGAACTCAGTATTGGCGAAAGCCAATCCCTTTCTGGCGATTTCGGTTGAATAGTCATAGGAAGCATTATCCTTTGTGAAGCCAATATAAGCGACATGACGCGGCTCTTCACCACTCCCCTCCCAATACGTCGTATCGTAATCACAAGAGCCATCATCACGAGTTGCTTCGCACGAAATGGTCACTTCAGCTTTGTAAGCGACCATTTTTTCAGCTTCAACCCAGGATTCATATCCCATGGGTTCATTGTCATTGTTGTAGGACGTATTCTGGACGCATGTATAATAGTGATAGGAGTTCTGACTTTTTTTGCATTCCGGAGCATCAATTCCTTCGACACGAATACGATATCGGACATTTCTCCATTCAAATTTGCCAGAACTGTCGGCGGTATACTCATAATCATTACAAGTTCCATCCGATACAGCACGCACCCAAAGCGTATCACCATCTGTCCACTGAAGAACGGTTGCCCTGGAACCGGGTTTTAACAGACATGTCGGCAAATCTTCAGTACATGTGGCATATTCAGCCTTGCAGTAGGCCGAGCATGTTTTCTGAATTTCCCATTTGGTACATTCGCCATCCTGAATGCATTTGGTCAATTTTTTCCCATTGCAGCTGTAAGTTCCGACGTTACAACTGATGCCGCAGGCCTGACATTCGCCATTATGACACGAATTGGAACAGATTTCTCCGTCTTTCCACTCATAACACCCAGAAGCCCCCAGTTCACAAGTCTGAACTTTTGCGCCGATACAATGCTTTCCACCAGGAACGCAGACATTTGTACACGTTGACGGACATTTTCCGTCGTCACAGCTGACAGGACAAGTTTCCCCATCTTTCCATTCATAGCATCCGGAAGTTCCGAGCTCACATGTCTGAACGATGTTGCCAATGCACTGCTTATTACCTTCGGAACAAGCATTTGTGCATGTCGTCTGACACTCGCCGCCGCTGCAGCTGATTGGACAAGTCTCTTTTAAGCTCCAGCTCAATTGTCCGGTTGTGCTGTCAGTTTTGCACTCCATGATGTTATTTCCGTCGCAACGAACGTTACCCAAACTACATATCGCGGGTTCATCTTTCGTACAATTGAATATATTTGTCGGCTCGACAACCCATTTTAAACATGAATTTGCGTCGCGCTGACAAATCTCAGTATTTCCATTCAGACAGCGAGCCATATTTTCTTCATTACACTCGTTTCCAACCTCACCCAATGAGCACTCTTCCGAAGCCTCCCCACCCTCACATCCCAAGAATGCACCAGAAGTCATCAGCAATGCCATTGTAAACACAACAGAATGATTGAAAGATTTTTTCATGACGTCAGCTCCATCGAAAACGAGATGCATAGAAACAACGCGGGAAATACACTACGTTCTATTGTTATGATTTTCAAGGAATAAAAGAAAATATCGGGCGTATTCACGACGTGAATAGCCCGATAAAAGGGCCGTGTATGCCGAAGGCAAAGCGGCCCCAAACCAACAAATCACGATTAAAATAGTCAACAAATGCAGGAAATCCGGCGAGAGAAGTGCGCTAAAAAATTCCAGAAAACATAGATAATAACTGGACAAAGAGTTTTTGAATGACTAAAAAGTTACTTTATTTGCTCGTCGGATGGAGAAAAGCGATGCGCATTGTCAATCTGAATACACCGGAAGTAGATACATGGCAAAAGCCCAAAATGCTGTTTGTCTATACGACACAGGCATTCGATCCTGCACTGATGCGGCTCCTTAGAGAACGTTTTCCTGAAATTATCGTCATTGGCATCAGTTCCTCGCATGGAATCATTCTTTCGAAGGAATTTCGTCGCGGAACATTTGGTATTCTTGCTGAAGAAGCAGACGCCATTCCGATGCGGGCAATGGCTGTTGATTTTACAGACACGGACAACATCCGCCAAAAAGTTTCAACGGCGCTGTCACCATGGACTGCTGACACATCGGGTCTTGCCAATATTTATATTCACGCGACACCAGGCACAGAAGAACGCATCATTGAAGGCATACAAGACGCGTTTCATCAAAATGCAAAGATTTTTGGTGCGACATGCGGACATGATCGCTTTCTTCCCAAAGGCTTCTGTTTCCTGAATGACACCTGGCTGACGAATGGTGTTATTATCATGCAGCTTCTGGATGAACGGGTTTTGTGTTCGATAACATGCGGCGGTTATCTGTCAACGCCCCACCATGGGATTGTTACATCCGCAAGCGGACGAATATTGGAAACCATAGACAATAAACCTGCAGCAGAAGTTTATGACGAGTGGACTGCCGGAATGTTTTCAGCCTATATACATCGTAGCGGCTCATTACCACCGTCAATAGGACTTTATCCTTTTGGAAGAACCCTTGAAAATGAGCCGGAATGTGGCTTCTGGCTTTCACATCCCTATCTAGTAGACAGCGAGAAAAAGTC
>JAZRWV010000357.1:0-13194 GCA_045599925.1 Myxococcota bacterium | reverse complement strand
AATACACAGCGTTTCCTTGGATTTCGTTGCCATAATGCCTCCTTGCATGACAAATTACGAAACCAATTAGAAGAACACAAAATCGTCATAAAAACAAGACATTTTAGAACTCGACAGCCCTGGGCCCCCTCCCCATTTCTCAGAAACTTAATTAGTGCCTGTATTTCAGTTGATTTGCATTCACCCCTGCTGAGTTGTAACCTCGCATGGCGTATTGGCCTGCGGCCAATAGACATATCTACTCCAAAAAAGATAAAATCTTGACAAAACAGGCGATATGATATAGATGCGCGCGTCTTTTCTGACAGAAGCATCGTGATTAGAGCGTCAGGAAAGTGGCCTTAGTAGCCGTGGCAAACACCCTTTTTCTTTTTTTTATTGGAGTCAATCATGGCCCAGGATTTTGAGATGGAAAGCTTTGAGGCGTTACTTGCTGAGTATGAGCAGGATCAGACGTCCGTTCGTGAAGGTGAAATCGTCAGTGGTAAAGTTGTCGATTTCGTTGGTGATTTTGTTGTTGTCGATATTGGATACAAATCGGAAGGTCAGGTTGCAAAATCTGAATTTGTCGCTCCCGATGGCACATTTGGCGTCAAGCTTGGCGACACCGTTGATGTTTATGTTGAAGCAACAGAAAATGAGAATGGCCTTTGCGTTCTGAGCAAGAAAGAAGCTGACAAACTCATGATCTGGGAAGAAATCTCCAAGATCGCAGAAAGTGATGAGACCGTTGAAGGTACCATCATGAGTCGCGTCAAGGGTGGTCTTGCCGTTGATATCGGTGTCCGTGCATTCCTGCCCGGCAGCCAGGTTGAACTTCGTCCGACCCGCAACCTCGACAAATTCATCGGCCAGAAATATCGTTTCAAAATCATCAAGTTCAACAAGAAACGTGGCAATATCGTTCTTTCCCGTCGTGCCCTTCTCGAAAAAGAACGCGCAGTGCTCAAGAACCAGACACTGGAAAGACTGCACGAAGGTGCCATCCTCGATGGTATCGTCAAGAATATCACCGAATACGGTGCATTCGTTGACCTTGGTGGCATCGATGGTCTCCTCCATATCACCGATATGAGCTGGGGTCGTGTCAATCATCCGAACGAAGTTGTTCAGATCGGCGACGAAATCAAGGTTAAAGTCCTCAAGTTCACGCCGGAAAACGAACGCGTTTCCCTTGGTTACAAACAGCTTGCTCCGGATCCCTGGGAACATGCTGCAGAACGTTATCCCGCCGGCATTCGTGCCCTCGGTCGCGTCGTTTCCCTCATCGACTACGGTGCGTTTGTTGAACTCGAAGAAGGCATTGAAGGCCTCATTCACATCAGCGAAATGAGCTGGACACGCCGTGTGAAACATCCCAGCCGCGTTGTCAACGTCGGTGATGTCATTGATGTCGTCGTTCTCAGCCTCGATACCGAAGCCAAGAAGATCAGCCTCGGCATGAAACAGACCGAACCGAATCCCTGGGAAATCCTCGAAGAAAAATATCCCGTTGGCACCATCATCAAGGGCAAAATTCGCAACATTACCGATTTTGGTCTCTTCATTGGCGTCGAAGATGGCATCGATGGTCTCGTTCATGTCTCCGACATCAGCTGGACACAGAAAGTCCGCAATCCGGCCGAAATTTACAAGCGTGGTGATGAAGTTGAAGCCGTCGTCCTCAACATCGACGTTGCCAGCGAACGCTTCTCCCTTGGTATCAAACAGCTGACAGCTGATCCCTGGGAATCCCTCCCTGAAATGTATCCTCCTGGGGCCGTTGTCGATTGCAAAATCACGAAGATCACGGAATTCGGTGCTTTCGCTCAGATTTCTGAAGGCGTTGAAGGCCTCATCCACATCAGCGAACTCAGCCGCGATCGCGTCGACGAACCGGGTTCGGTTGTTCAGATCGGCGAAACCCACAAAGCTGAAGTCATCAGCGTTGATCCTGCAGAGCGCAAAATCGCTCTCTCCATCAAACAGTTCGTTCGCAACAGCGAAAATGGTCGTCTCCGTCAGTACATCGACAACGATGCATCCAGCACCGCTCACCTCGGTGATCTCCTCCAGAACAAACTCAGCGATCTCGACAACGAATAATTCTGTTGACGGCGTGAATTAATGCGCCGTTTCGTCGAAAGACGCTTTGTAGCCCGCAGTTTGCTTATGCGAATATGCGGGCTTTTTCGATTTTTGAATTTGTCACACACAAACAGAAGCGTGAGCGTATTGCCGAAGGCAATAGCGAGCGTCCAATACGAGCGTATTCAATCGAGGTGTTGTGTACAACGCCTTGATTGAATAGCGAGTTCCTTAGAAATCGTGAATAATGGCGAATTGATAATTGCTTATCATGTGTAAACTGTTTATAAATAATACATTTTGGCTTGTTGAGACCTTCAGCCTAAAGGATTAATGATGTTCGTTTGTGATAAATTTGCCCGAGTTCATCTTCATGCCCATTTGGAAGACATCAAACCGGAGGATCGAGCTGTTCTTTCGCTTTTGATTCGTGCAGCTGCATTTCTGAATCCGATTTACCTTCGCCAGGTGTCTCATTATAACCCGCAGTTTAAGCAGGAAATTGAGGACACGCATTCGAAAAAGCTCATTGAAAGCTTTGCCATTATGGGTGGGCCGTGGGATCGTTTTGAGGGCGATAAACCGTTTTATGGCAATATCACGAAGCCTTTAGGAGCTGGATTTTATCCAGCGGATCTAACGCGCGAAGAATTCAATGCCTGGGTTGAGGAACATCCGGAAGACAAGGATGCATTTTTGAGCTTTACGACGCTGATTCGTCGTCGCGAAGGCCGACTCGTCAGTATTCCTTATAGTCATGCGTATGCTCTTGAACTTGAACGTGCAGCAGCCCTGCTTCGCGAAGCCGCAGGAATGGCTTCCAATCCTTCGCTTCGCCATTATTTAATGGAACGCGCAGAAGCTCTATTGACGAATGATTATGCCGAAAGTGATGCGGCATGGATTCAGCTTGAAGATTCCGATATCGAAGTCGTATTTGGGCCATACGAAACTTATGAAGATCAGCTGTTTGGTTATAAAGCGACTTTTGAAGCCTTTATCGGCTATCGCAATGCCGACGAAACGCGTCGCCTCGAACACATTGCATCTCTCGTGGAAGAAATGCAGAAGGCACTTCCGATTTCGGATGAAATGAAGAACACGCGACAGGCTAATCAATCCTCTCCGTTTGTCGTCATCGATCTTTTGTCGACTGCAGGTGAGGCCAAAGTCGGTGTTCAAACGCTGGCTTTTGTGCTCCCTAATGATCCCGTCGTCATTGAGAAATACGGCACAAAAAAAGTGATGATGAAAAACGTTCAGGAAGCTAAGTTTGAAGCCATTCTGAAGCCGATAGCCGAACGTTTTCTCAAGCCGCATATCCTCGAAAAACTTTCATTTGAGGCATTTTTCAGACATACAATTCTTCATGAAACGGGGCATAGTCTTGGCCCAAAGGCCGTTCGAGCTTCTGGCAGTTCGATCATTCATTGCCTCGCCGATACCTATTCAGCTATTGAGGAATGCAAGGCGGATACGACTTCGATGTTTCTAACGGAATGGTTGAAAAATCGTGGTGAATTGACTGACCGTGATCTCGAAGAAACTTATGCCACAATGCTAGCTGGATTCTTCCGTTCCATGCGATTCGGACTAACCCAGGCACATGCACGAGCCAATGCTGTTCAGCTCAATTACTTAATCGAAGCTGGGGCCGTTTCTTGTGATGCTGATGGGCTCTTCGATATTCACGTCGATAAAATGCCATCCGCAATGTCTTCTCTCGTCAAGAAAATCATGGAGCTCGAGTACGAAGGCTGTCGGGAGGCTGCAAATGATTTTCTCGATAAATATGCCGTTCTCTCGGATGCTTTGTCTGAGCGTTTGAGGTCACTCAACGAACTGCCTACTGATATCGTATGTAAATATGATGCCGAAGAACCTGGTTTCTTTGGATGATTTACATAAATATAGAATAAAACCAGTTGGTTATTGATATGAAAAAAGTCGTATTTTGGGCATTTCAGTGTGTTTTGTGTGCATGTCTTTGCAGCTGCGGTTCTCCAGCTGAAGTGATATCGGGACATTTTAAGTCCATGAATGAGATTGCTATTGCTCATCAGAATGATTGCGATTCAATGGGCAATGCTTTGGTTCAGTATCTCGATAACAACAGTGAATCATTAAAGAATGCGATTCTTGATACGGGAAATTCCGAAGTCAATCAGGCGGCTGAAATCTATCATTCGAGTACGGCTCTTCAGCTTTCTACCGAAAAATGTCATTCGGCATCAGTGGAAAGTTTCCGTCAGAAACTTTCGGATATCGTTCTTTTGAGTACAACGAAATAATCATGTCACAGTACATTACTTATCCGGCTGAATTTGATGCCGTCGTTATTGGTGGCGGTCACGCCGGCTGCGAAGCCCTCTGGGCGTTAGCCCGGAGCGGTTTTCGTGCACTTCTTATTACTCTTGATATCGATCGCATCGCCCAGATGAGCTGCAATCCATCCATTGGGGGCATTGCAAAAGGTCATCTAACAAAGGAAATCGATGCTTTAGGCGGCATTATGGCTCGCGTTGCGGATGCTGCTGCTATTCAGTATCGAACGCTGAACGCGAGCAAAGGTCCGGCGGTTCGGTCTTCCCGTGTTCAGTGTGATACACAGCTATACCGCCGGGAAATGCTTAAAATGCTTTCCTCTGAACCGAATATTTCACTCGTTCAGGCTAAAGTGGATGATGTCCTCATCGAAGATGGGTATGTGACCGGTGTTCTTGTCGACGGTGGTGTTTTATATCGCACGCGCTGTGTAGTTTTGTGTACGGGAACTTTTCTGCGCGGTCTTTGCCATATCGGTGAACACCATTTTGAAGCGGGTCGTTCCGGAGATGGCGTCAGCAATCGACTCAGTTCCAGCCTTGAGGCCATGGGGATTCAGCTCAAACGGCTTAAAACTGGAACACCACCGAGAATTGCAGCTCATTCACTTGACTTTTCTCAATTCGAAGTGCAGCCGGGGGATGATGATATTACGAGGCTCAGTTTTTATGGCAATGCACCTCTCCTCAAACAGGTTCCATGCCATATCGCCTATACGACGACGCGTACACACGATATCATTCGCGCTGCTCGCGAAAGATCCCCGCTTTTTAATGGAACAATTCACGGCATTGGTCCGAGATATTGTCCGAGTATCGAAGATAAAGTCTTTCGTTTTGCCGATAAGGATCGCCATCAGATCTTTATCGAACCGATGGGACTTGAAACCGATGAAATTTATCCGGCCGGCATTTCATCGTCATTGCCGTTTGATGTACAACTCAACTTTATTCATAGCATTCCCGGTTTTGAACATGCGCATGTGATTCGTCCGGCTTATGCCGTCGAATATGATGCCATTGAATCGGGCCAGATGACGCATAGCATGTCACTTCGCGCAATTCCGTCGATCTTTTTGGCGGGTCAGATCAACTGCACGAGTGGTTATGAAGAAGCGGCCGCGCAGGGACTCATGGCGGGTATCAATGCCGCATGCTGGCTACGCGGCGATGATCCCTTTATTCTTCGCCGGGATGAGGCTTATATCGGCGTCATGGTCGATGACCTCGTCATGCGCGGTGCAGACGAACCTTATCGCATGTTTACGAGCCGCGCAGAATTTAGATTGAGTCTGCGAGAGGATAATGCTGATTCTCGTCTTTCCAGATATGGTCACGAATACGGCATTCTTTCGGATGAGGATTATCGAAAGTGTACGGAAAAACAGGCAAAAATTGAAGAATTAACCGCAAAATTGCCGACACTTCGTGCTGCCGATATCGATCGCTCCAAACTCACCGATCCCGATTCATTTCCAACTGCAGGAAACCTCGCTCAGCTC
Source organism: Myxococcota bacterium (assembly GCA_045599925.1). Taxonomy (GTDB): domain Bacteria; phylum Myxococcota_A; class Bradymonadia; order UBA4248; family UBA4248; genus UBA4248. Next base: position 7,301 of record JAZRWV010000357.1, on the reverse strand, counting down.
ATTAAAATGCCTCAGGTCAATATGGATATGTTGGCCGAGGGATCAGCGGAAATTGCGGCATTTCCTAAAGAAGTGCGTCGATGCGTGGAAATCCATCATAAGTTTGATGGCTATATTCAAAGAGAAGCCGCACGCATTGAATCGTTTATAGACATGGAAAAACGTAAGATTCCCAAGGATTTTGATTATCATCGCGTGCATGGACTGACGACGGAGGTCCTTTCCAAGCTGGAAAAATACCGTCCGTCCAGTCTGGGCGAAGCCAGCCGCATTTCCGGCATTACGCCGGCAGCAATCAATGCGATTTGGATTGCATTGAGATAGCAGAAATCAGCATTTTTCGAGTGCGGAACGCCATGCACTTCTTGCCTGGATGCGCCAGAATTCGTCTTTTTCCGGTTTAAAGACGGATTCTGACCTCCACGCTTGGCGGAGTTCTTCAATATTTTGGAACATGCCAATGCCGAGGGCTGCACACATGGCTGCTCCAAGTGCGGTTGTCTGCAGGTTTTGTGGGCGAATGAGCGTCGTGTTGAGCAAATCAGCCTGCATTTGCATGAGGAGATTGTTGATGCTCGCACCTCCATCGACTTTAAGGGAGGCCAGAGGCGAATGCAGATCGCACGTCATGGCTTCGAGCAAATCTGTATTTTGCTGACAAATGCCCATCAGAGCTGCACGAGCAATATGGCCGCGCGTCGTTGCGCGAGTCATTCCCATCATCAGACCGCGAGCTTTCGGTTTCCAGTGAGGAGCACCAAGCCCCGTCAATGCCGGTATGAGAATTACCCCCCCATCATCATCAACTGTGCGAGCCAGAGTTTCGATTTCAGCCGAAGTCTGAATGAGACCAAGTCCATCGCGAAACCATTGGACAAGCGCACCTGCAACAAATGCACTGCCTTCCAGCGCGTAATTCACCTTGTTTCCAAGCTTCCATGCACATGTCGAAATCAGACCATGTTCCGAACGAATGCTCTCTTCCCCCGTGTTGAGCAGCAAAAAAGCTCCGGTTCCAAATGTGCATTTGGCATCACCTTTCTGGAAGCAGCTCTGTCCAAAAAGCGCTCCCTGCTGGTCACCAATCAGACACATAATCGGAATGCCATTGGGTAATCCCGGAACATTCCAGGTTCGACCAAAGGATGCATTGTTGTCGAGGATCCTGGGCAGCATGGATTGTGGAATATTAAACAGCTTTAATAGCTCGTCATCCCATGAAAGCGTTTTGAGATTCATGAGCAATGTACGCGATGCATTCGACGGATCCGTAGCATGAATCTGGCCGCCTGTCAGTTGCCATAGAAGATAGCTGTCGATGGTGCCAAAGCAGAGTTTTCCGTCCTCTGCATCTTTTTGAGCTCCAAGCCGATCGAGAATCCAGCGTATTTTAGTCGCAGAAAAATAGGGGTCGCAGAGCAGACCGGTCTTTTCACGAATCATTGGTTCAAGCCCGTCTGCTTTGAGCTGATTGCACACACCTGTCGTTCTGCGGCACTGCCAGACAATGGCATTATAAATGGGAATTCCCGTCTTGCGATCCCATATAAGTGTCGTTTCTCGCTGATTTGTCACGCCTATGGCGGCAATGTTTATGGCATCAATCCGAGCTTTTGCGATGGCACCGCCAATGGCATCCAGAACAGATTGCCAAATGTCATCGGGGTTGTGTTCGACGAAATCGGATTCGGGATACTGCTGAGGAAATTCTCGTGTGGCTGAACCGCATACACACAATTCTTCGTCAATAATGACAACGGTTGTCGATGTCGTTCCCTGATCTATCGCTAATATATATTGCATCTGTCGTTGGCCTTGTTTTTATTTGGAATGCCGTCTAATGCTTCGCATTACGCCGGCTTTGCTCGCTATTCGTGCTTCCGGCCCGAATACGCTCGCAATTTATTTTGGGGGCATTCACCAAAAACGATGAATGCCTGTTCCAGATCCCGTTTCGGATCAGTTGACCTCAATGCAGCCACTAATATCTTTGGTCATGGCATTGTCGTCTTCAATACATTCGACAAATTCACCAAATGCTTTTTCCGGTGTGGGTTCATCGAGAACGTATTTGATTTTTGCAGGGAGCTGAACGTCAACTTCCTGGCCATTGATCGTGACTTTGCTATTCCAATCAATGGAAACGTCAGCTGATGAGCCCGGTGCCATTGCTTTGGGAACTTTTGTTTCTTTGATGAGATATTCACCAGTTGTACCATTGGGATCGACGATGTAGAATTTTACACTTAAGCCGGCTTTGATTCCCAAAGAACCGGTGTTTTCAACTTTAGCAGTTAATGTGATGAGGTTTTCTGGGCATTTGAGGTCACTTGTCAGTGCGCTTGCAGTGAGGTTTGGGGCATTATAAACACCGCCAGGCTGGACGTTTTGACGGAAATTGTTGAGTTTCGGATGCAGCCAGTTAATGTCTTCCTTCACAGGAACAGTACCGTCTTCATTGATGTTTGTCACGTGATAGTAGTGCTGGTTCCAGATACGGCGTGTGCGAACCCACTGGCCACCTGGATCTTCATAAGCTGTTACACCAGATGTCGTTGATTGGTCTGAGGCAATCAAAATTTCCGTACTGCCGTCGTTATCGACATCGACGATAATGGGATATTCCTGGCCTGTTGCACTGTAATTTGGTTCTTTTAACAAATGAACCGGATCGTTATATCCATCTCCATCGCTGTCAATACCAGAACCTTCGCCCGTATAAATGTGCATGCTTTGTTCGTCGCCATAAATGACTTCAGCTTTGCCATCACCTTCGAAGTCGAAGACACTTGAGCTCGTGGAGGCACTTGAGTAATCGACGGTCTTTCCGTCGGCCCAAAGAACTTTTCCACCCTCCGATGTGCCGTCGTTGCTGTAGACAATGTAATAATAACGAGCTGCTACGCCGACATCTGGGTATTTGTCACCATTAAAGTCTGCAATGACTGGCGCGCCAGCTCCAGATTCGTAGTTGTTATGGGACTTGGCACGTGCCTGATCAATTGGAATGGTATAATTCCATACCGCTTTTGCACTCCACGTGGCATTGCCAGATGCATCGACTGTTTTGTATATTTTATGGAATTTAAAGCTACCCCCATTCGTTCCGCCAGCAGTCGTTGCGATTTCAGGAACGAGTTCTCCGGTCTCATCTTTGTCGTCTCCAAATGGCAACAGATCCGCAATTGCAGTCCCCACACCACCTGTGAACGAATAGCTTAAGAGCTGTTTGCAGTGATTATCGTATATTCCCCTGGATCCAATCAACTCCATTAGGCCATCATTGTCGAGATCTGCTGCATGGGGTGCGCCGCCATCTGCACTTGGCCATGTGTCATGACATCCTTCGCGCCAGGCCAGCTTTTTCACTCCATTTTCTTCAACAATTGATGCAACCCCTTGTGATGACAGGATTTCCGGGTATCCTTCTGCATCAATATTTGCAACTGAAATAAAGCTCAGTTTCGTTTGGTTGGGAATTTGAAGTTCGTATTTTCTCTTGAGTGTGTAACCTGTTGCACTTGTGTTATCTTCTTCAACACTCAGGGCAATCAGGTAATCATTTGCTTCATCTGTTTTGACTTCTACACATTTCGTACTCGGACTCCAGGACAGATAGCTGTCTCGATTGTTGTTTGTTCCGACAATAATTTCGACTTTGCCATCATCGTCAATGTCTGCCAGAGCCATTGGAGCCGGATATGTCCAGTAGCGGTTGTCTGATGAAGCAATTTCGTGGCCATTATCGCCACTGATAACACGGATAACACTTGGAAATTGGCAGTCTGGTGTTCGGTCGTAGGACATGAATACGACATCTGGAACATCATTCGTATCAATCACACCATCGTTATCGTCATCTGTCAGGTTAGCAACAAGCGGGGTCACAATAACTTTGATGTAATTGGGATAGGTTGATGGTTTGCCACCGGGAAGACTCGTTGGCCAATGCCACTGTTTCAGTACTTTAAATTCATCAAATTTCGGGAATATCTGACATGTGGATTCAACACTGTCTTCATTAATGCAGACATTATTTGTTTCTTCACAAATTTCATCGAATTTGCACATGCTTGACTTAGTACATGCATTGCCATATTTAACGCACTTATTATAAATACAGATTTCTGCACTGTCATCGCAACAGAGCTCGCTGTTTTCACCACATCGGGTTCCTGCGCATGCCGCCATACAGGTGTTGTTGACGCAAACTGGTGTGTCTCCTGTGCAGCAGAGGTCTTCCAGTTCACCGCATCTCGTTCCGTCTTCGCAAGCAATTTTGCATTCATTGTCTTCGCATACGGGGCGATCAGGGGAACAGCAGTATTTTACTGAACTCCCGCACAGATCCAGACCTCTGCAGTCTGGAACACATTCATTTTCCATGCAGACATACCCCTCTTCGCAGCAGAATTCACTGCACAGGCGTTCTGATGGACAGTTCTCTTTTTCTTTGCATGTCTGAGAATCTTCATCGCAAATCTGGTTTTCTTCGCAGCAGACTGAACCGCATTTGGTTTGGTTGTTGTCGCATGTTATCTCGTGTGTTTTGGCTTCACAGCCGTTATCGCCACAAATTTGTCCATCTTCGCAGCATTTGTTCTGGCATGTGACTTCACAGTCATGACACTTGCCATTTTCGCAGTATTGAGTGCTGGAACAAGCCGGATCGCAAGTACTTGTTTTGGAAACGCATTTGCCGCTATGGCAGGTTTGATTTTCTTTACAGGATGCACAGGGATCATCTGCATCATAGCACAAATCCTTGCTGCATACCTGATCTGCATCACATTTGGCACAGGCGCTGTTCTGGTCATAACAAATACCGCCGACGCAGACTTCTGTTTCAAGACAATCAGCACATGCGGCATTGTCATAACAAATGCCATTTGCTGCAAGTACTTGCTCTGTTTGACATTTGTTAGTTGGTCCTGAAGAACCTGAATCGTTGTCACAGGCATATGCAAAACAGGCCAGTACGCTTAAGGTGTAGAAGAGTTTATTATTCATCTGTATATTTCCGTTAAGTTATTTTGCTTTTATTAATATAAACCAAAAGAAGACTTATTTGTTATGTTAAGCCTTTTTTGGGTCTTTAGAAATTAGCTGATCTCATGACATCCCAAAATGTCTTTGGGTGCAATGGCATTGTCGTCTTCTACACATTCTGTGTAGTCGCCAAAAGCTTTTTCATCTGTCGGTTCATCAATTACATATTTAATTTTTGCAGGGAGCTGAACTTCAACTTCCTGGCCATTGATCGTGACTTTGCTATTCCAATCAATGGAAACTTCAGCTGATGAACCTGGTGCCATAGCTTTGGCAACTTTTGTTTCTTTGATGAGATATTCACCAGTTGTACCATTGGGATCGACGACATAAAAGTTTACGCGAAGGCCTGATTTTATACCCAAAGACCCCTGGTTTTCGACTTTGGCTGTTAATGTGATGAGTTTTTCTGCACATTTGGGTTCTTCTGTCAGGCCGGTTGCAACGAAGTTTGGCGCATTAAACAACCCGCCAGGCTGAACATTCTGACGGAAGTTGTTTAAATATTTGTTTTTCCAGTTCTGCTCTTCATATTTAGGAACGGTGCCGTCTTCATTGATATTGGTGACGTGATAGTCGAATTGATTCCAGATGCGTCTTGTACGAACCCAGTGTCCATCCGGATCTTCGTAAGCCCGAACACCGGTAACGGTCTTATAGGCATAGTCATTGGATGTGAAAACGATTTCGCTGTGATTGTCATTGTCGACATCGACGACGAGTGGGTATTCAATCAGGGTTCCGCTCGAATGCGGTATCGCATCTAAATCGATGAGATGCTCGGCAGAACAATAACCAAATTTTTTATCCACCACTCCTGTTCCAGGACCTGAATAAACGTGAAGATTGATTTCATCGGCATAGAGAACTTCCGCGACATTATCGCCTTCGAAATCGAAAAGACTCGATCCCGTTGCCTGGCTGGAATAGTCTTGTGTATTGAAATCAGCCCAAATGATGTCGCCAGTTGCTCCATCAAATACAACATATGACCATGTCGTAGCCAAACCGATATCAGGTCTTTTATCACCGTTGAAATCGGCAATAACTAAAGGACCGCCACCTGTCGCACAGAATTTGCGCCTTGCGCGTTCCTTCTTTTCATCGGTAGTGCCATCGCTGCTGAATGTTTTGTTATATATTCTGGTGCAATTAAAGAGTGTGCCATCACTATAAGTATATTTCGGATACACCGAATGCATCACTTCTTCAGCGTGTTCATAGCTGATGGGCATTTCTTTTTCCCAGATGAGTTCACGGTAGAACTTGCCTTCGTCATTTTTAAAAATCTTATAAACATGAATTTTTCCAGGGGGCGGTGTGGGACTGGAACTATCCCCAAATCCACCGGATGTTTTTACGATTTGCTCGACATCGAGTCGGCCAGGCTCTTTAGTGCTATCGACGAGATCGAGATCGGCGAGTACTGTACCGGATGGGATCGTGTCGGTGCTAATTTTCTCACAATGATTGTTATAAATCGCAGCTCCGACAATTTCTGGAACTGTATCACCATCGATATCGGCAACGGTATGACCTCCATTTCCACTGCCAAAACTGGCTTTGCATCGATATTGATAAGTACCGTTGCCACTTTCATCTTCGACATATTCGATGATGCCGTCGCTCATGACGATTTGTGGATATTTGCCGCCATCCAGGTTCGCAAAACGCGGAAACTGGCCACTTCCTGCAATTTTGGCCACTTCCTTGAATTCATATCCGGATGCATCTTCTTTCGGTACCACATTGAGGATTAAAACATAGTTTTTGCCATCACTTTCTTGCGAACGAACGACGATTTCCGGATATTCATCACCATTGACTTTGGCTGCACCCGGTTCATCAACCCGATAAAACTTAATATCAGGGTGTGTAACGAGTTCATGCCCATCATCCCCACTAATCACGCGAATGACGTTCATGCTTCCATAGCCGCTACCCTTAAACGTCGAAAAGAAGAGATCTGGCGTATCATTTTCATCAATTTTCCCATCACCATTGTCATCCGTCAGATTAATAACAATCGGAATATACATGACTTGGTTATATGTCGGATGAACAGAAGGTTTGCCATCTGGTAAAGTAACCGGCCAATGCCACTTCAAAACGGGATTAAACTTGCCGATGGTTGGCTTGACTTCACAAACATTGGGATTGTCGTCATTTTTAACGCATGTCTTGGTCGAATCTTCGCAGAATTCATCAAAACCGCATTCATTTGAGTTTTCACAGGTTTTCCCTTTGGGCAG
>JAZRWV010000356.1:0-12928 GCA_045599925.1 Myxococcota bacterium | reverse complement strand
TAATAAATCGCGAGGATGGCGGAATTGGTAGACGCGCTAGCTTGAGGTGCTAGTCCTGACATTACCGGGGTGGGGGTTCAAGTCCCCCTTCTCGCATTCTAAAAAGACGCTTTATGCGTCTTTTTTTTTGTATTTGAAATTTGTGTTATTTTGTCATAATCGGGTTTTATCAGCCCGTTCAGATTTGACTCTTGTTTGACATATCAGATTATGTCTGATACCGATTATTGACAATATTTTAGCCGGTTTTCATGCATGAATTCATGCAGAAAACCAGATAACTCCCGCTGAAAATGATGTGTTTGGGAGTCGCACTTGGTGTGGCTTTTACAACAACACTTTTATGTGTTCCGTAATTCAGCACTCTCAGGAGAGGATATGCACACAGTACAAAAAGTTTTACTGTTTGGTTGTCAGGCCAGTGCTCTTAAAATGTTGATTTCAGCACTGGAAAAGGTTGACATTCATGCCGCTGCTTCATCCTATCAGGAAAACATCCCTGTGAATCAGATTCCAGAATGCATCCTCATTTATTTAAACGAATCTGATATTACTTCCGCTCACCAACTGCTTCAGCAAACCAATCTTAAACAGACCAAAAAACTTATCGTCATCGATCCGAGAAACAAACCATGCAGACAATTCATTGCAACAGCAGAAATCGATGATGTCATTTTTAAACCAGTCCGCCTAAGTGAACTCGTATCGCGTATTCAACTCCTTATCTTGAGAGAAACAACAACTTTCGAACGCGAATCCACAATCTGCGATGAAATCGATTTTGCCCAACGCATGCAGGAACTTGGTGATACTGCATTTTCCGGCATGTTCCGCCTTAATGGTCCAGACCTCGAAACCAGAATTATCTTTCGAGGAGGCATCATTAAAGGCATCCGAACCGGCAATAAAATCCAGAAAAATGCCGTGGATGCCATTTGGCGCATCTTCCCTGCGACATACATCACCACTCCGGGAGTGCCCACACCTGAATGGTGTACATCATATCCCCTCGATTTGAATATTTCTGAAATCATTGACCATGTCGTTCAGGCAAGTGCTTTTTTCCACGAACAACTCTCAGAAAAGTACTCACTTCAAACCGTTTTTAAGATCAATACTTCTGTTTATGAAAAAGAGTTTAATGCGCTTCCAAGACAGGTTCGTCAAATCATTCAAACATTCGATGGTTCCAGAACTCTCAAAGAAGTTTTAGATACACTCAATTTGAGTGAATACCTCATTATGCAGATTCTCCTGAGGCTGCTCAAAGAAAATCTGATCGTCGAATGTGAACCGACTGCTGAAAATGTCTCATTATCGGAATGGATTCATGCAGACTCATCTTTTCCCGATGAGCTTAATACCATTGAAAAACTCAGTTCCGGCGAAGAAGCAACTCCAAGTGCTGTTTTTTACGTCGATCAGCTTCAACCTGTTCAGACTCCTGTTACAGAAAAGCCTGCAAAATCTGAGATTTCAACGCCCTCTAAACCCATTACCGTCAAATCATTTTCTCATCTTCTGTCAAATTACGGTGATGAAGAAGAAGAACTGCCAACTTATGATCGGGCAACCATTATTCTTCACCTCGCGACAGCCCATGAACCTTTCTGCACTGCAGAATGTGAAATCCATAAAGACACATTCTACAGCGACGAAATGCTCGAAATGGAAGCCAAAAGAGATGCCGTCGTTAATGAAAATTTGCGCATTGAAAATGAAACTGCACTGAATGTCGACACTTCATTTTTCTACACCTGGCAAGCGCCCGATAAGGAAACATCTTCCAAACAAACGCCTGAAAATTCTGATGCTCATGTTTCAAAACCCAGCCACCAGAATGATGATGAAACGATTGATGATGAAGACGATGAATCGGATTCGACTGAGCCAATAGAAGATGATGAGGATGAATCCGAAGATGAAGATTTTGATGATATGGAAGATGAAGAATCGGATGATGATGCCGAAACCGACTGGTTTGATTCCGATTCCAGCCACGCTCCTCTTCATGCCGACAGCTCATTTTCACCTGTTAAACTTTACAAACAAAATCATGCGGAAGAACTTTCACCTGAAGAATGGAAAGCTCGCACAATGGCACGTCTTAATGAAGAAAATAAACAAAGAGACGCTCGCATTACACGCATTCTGATTTCAGCAATAGTCATTGCCATTATCATTCTGCTCGTCGTCATTATGGCAAAAAGCAGAGATGAGGAAGAAACATCTCAGGAACAAGCTAAAGCCCCCAATACAAAAGAGAAAGTTGAAGAAGCTCCCGTGTTTGTCACACCAGAACCTGAAGATATCAAGGAATCGGAACTTGCGTTTTTACCGACCGAAATACAGGTAAATGCTGGAGAAACTGAGATTATCCCAATTCAGGAACAAACAGAACCTGTGGTTCCCGAGCGCATTCCATCTGATATGCAAGCGGCACAGGCAGTGCCTGCATATATTCCAGAACCGGTTCAACCTGCGCCTGTCGTCGAACCCACACCGGTAGTCCAACCTACGCCAGTGGTTGATCCCACACCGGTAGTCCAACCTACGCCAGTGGTTGAGCCTACGCCAATGGTCCAACAGCCAACACCCAAAAAAGAAAGAACTACAAAGCCATCGACGCAACCTTCTGCAGAACCAGCCAAAAAGACTGATACCAAATCAGAATCAGAAGAAAAGCAGGAAAAGACTGCCAATACCAAACCAGCAGCAACTAATACAGCATCTTCAAATTCCAATAATATCAACGAGCAGCTCAAACCCGTTCGCGACGCGATTAACAAAAAAGATCTGAATTCAGCATGGAATCAGTTGCAACAGCTTCTGAAGTCCAATCCCAACAACACAACCCTTCTGAATATGGCAGTTCAGATTGCAACCAAACAGGGCAATTACGAACAAGCTTTGGCTTATACGAAAAAGCTGGAATCCAGCAGCGGCACCAAAGCAAACTACTGGACTCAGCGAGCAAAGCTCCATAAATCGCTGGGTCAGACGAGCGAAGCGAATGCAGCCATCGACAAAGCCATTGCCATTGTCGGTCCGGATTCCGAAGAAGGCAAACGACTCGCTAAATCCAAGTAGCTGTTAAAAGAAAACGCCGCGTATGCCAAAGGCATAGCGGCGTTCGCAAGCCATATTTCGCCAAAAGCGAAATAGGCGCGGCCACAAAATATCCATTGAATTGCGAATACCTTAACTTTCGGAAGTCTGCATTTTCTTCATCGCCACAGAAAGCATGAGTTTGATGCGGTTCATCTGATTGACTTCGCTGGCACCGGGATCGTAATCAATGGGGGCAATGTTCGCCTCGGGATGAAGCTCGCGAAGCTTGCGGATCATACCTTTGCCCGTAACGTGATTGGGAAGACAGGCAAACGGCTGCAAACACAGAATATTGGGAACACCGGAATGCAGCAATTCGCGCATTTCTGCGGTCAGGAACCAGCCTTCTCCATTGTTGTTGCCGATTTGCAGAATGGGTTCGGCCAGTTTCATCATTTCCCGAATCGGCGTGGGTGCGCCAAAACGCGAACTCTTCTTCAATGCATCGACAGCGGGTTTGAGGAAAAACTCGATGTAGCGAATGGTTGCCTGCGCAGCGATATGCGATTTGAGGGATTTGCCCAGTTTTTCGAACAAAAATCCTGAATCGGCCAAAACGTAGATGAAGAAGCTCATCAAATCGGGGACAACGGCTTCTGCGCCTTCGGATTCGAGGAGTTCGACGAGATGGTTGTTGCCATCGGGATGGAATTTGACGAGGATTTCGCCGACTACACCCACGCGAGGCTTTTTGATGTCGCGCAAGGGCAGCTGATCAAATTCTTTGACGATTTGACGACATGTCGAAACATAGACGCCATATTCAGCTCTTTCGATATTCTGGCGACAAATGCGATTCCATTTTTCGTAAAGAGCATTGGCTGAACCGGGAACGACCTCATAAGGACGCGTTCTGTAAAGGCATCTCATCAGGATATCGCCATAGATAAAGCTGTGAACGCTTCGCAGGACGAGGGACGCCGGAACTTCGAAGCCGGGATGATGCTCAAACCCCTGAGCTGAAATAGGGATGACGGGGATATAGCCGAAACCGGCTTCGCGCAAGGCTTTGCGAATGAAAGCCACGTAATTGGTGGCGCGACAACCGCCCCCCGTCTGCGTGATTGCAACTGCCGTCGTATGCGGATCGAACTTACCGGATTTGAGCGCGTGGACGATTTGCCCTGTTGTGATGAGAGTCGGGAAACACGCATCATTGTTGACGTATTTCAAGCCCTCGTCGATGATTTGCTGGCCTTCGTCGGTGAGAATGACAAAGTTGTAATCGCAAACCTGGAAGGCTTTTTCGAGAATCCGGAAATGAATCGGACTCATTTGAGGCGCAATAATCGTATATTTTTTGCGCATCTGTTTTGAAAAAACAGGCGGTTTTGGACAGGCTTCGCTAAATTTTGGGGTGAATCCGACCCGTTTTCTCTCGTCCAAAGCTGCGATCAGGGAACGAATGCGGATTCTGGCCGCACCGATATTGCTCCCTTCATCGATTTTTAAGACCGTATAAATCTTCGATTTGGACTGCAGGATTTCCATGACCTGATCGGTCGTGACCGCATCCAGCCCGCAACCAAAACTGTTCAGTTGAATGACTTCGAGATCGGGCTGGAGTGAGGCATAGCGAGCTGCGCAGTATAATCTGGAATGATAGGCCCACTGGTCGATGACGCGAAGGCGTTCGCCATTGTTTCCTCTGTGCGCGACAGAATCTTCGGTAAGTACTGCAATGCCGTAGCTGGCAATCATTTCCGGAATGCCGTGATTGATTTCCCGATCGAGGTGATAGGGACGTCCGGCCAAAACAATGCCTCGCGAATGATGTTCGTGCATATAGGCAAGTGCTTCGTCTCCGGCGATTCGCACATCCATTTTGAATGTGTCGCGTGCATCAAAAGCGGCTTCAGTGGCTTTCTTCACTTCGTCTTTGGAGACATCGGCAATGGCTGAAAATTCTTCAAACAACCGCTTCCAGAGTTCCTTTCTGTCGTCCAGATTGAAGAAAGGATTCAGAAAGCGAATGCCAGATTTTTCGAGTTCTTCGGTGTTGTTTTTGATGACTTCCGGATAGGACGTTACAATCGGGCAATTGTAGTGGTTGTTGGCGGTTTTAACTTCGCGTTCTTCGTAGGAAATACATGGGTAAAAGATGAAATCCGGTTTCTGTTCGATGAGCCATGCGATATGCCCATGAACGATTTTGGCCGGATAACATGCGGATTCCGAAGGAATTGTCTCAATGCCCTTTTCGTATATTTTTTTGGAAGACTGCGGGGAAAGCAAAACAGAAAACCCGAGTTTTGTCAGGAATGTGTGCCAAAACGGGTAGTTTTCGTACATGTTGAGCACGCGAGGAATGCCGATGGTTCCGCGAGGTGCTTTGTCAGCCGGAAGGGATTCATAATCAAAAACGCGTCGGTATTTGTAATCGAAAAGATTGGGAACTTCGGTATTTCTGGCCATTCCGAGCGGGCGTTCACACCGGTTTCCAGTTAAAAATCGCGATCCATCGCTGAATGTATTGATGGTGAGCAGGCAATTGTTCTGACAGCCGCCACATCGTCTCAAAGAAATCTTAAAGCTAAAATCATTCAGTTCTTTGCCAAAACGAATGGAACTTCGCCGTTTATCTGCGGGACAACGCGTTTTGGCGATGAGTGCGCAGCCATATGCGCCCATGAGGCCCGCGATATCAGGACGAACAGCCGTCACCCCGGAAATCTTTTCAAAAGCTCGTAAAACGGCGTCATTTAAGAAAGTGCCGCCCTGAACAATGACTTTTTTTCCGATTTTGGAGGCATCGCGAAGCTTAATGACCTTGTAAAGTGCATTTTTAATGACTGAATAACTCAATCCGGCGGAGATATCGCCAACCGAAGCCCCTTCTTTTTGAGCCTGTTTAACGCGGGAATTCATAAAGACAGTACAGCGAGTTCCGAGATCGATGGGGGCTTTGGCAAAGAGTGCCTGTTGAGCAAATGTCATTGGCGTATGCCCAAGGCTTCGTGCAAAAGTCTCGATAAAAGAGCCACAACCGGAAGAACAGGCTTCATTGAGCATAATGCTTTCGATAACACCATCGCGAAGCGTCATGCATTTCATGTCCTGACCACCGATATCGAGGATGAATTCCACGCCGGGAAGGAAAGCATCCGCCGCACGATAATGCGCAATGGTCTCGATTTCCCCTTCATCTACACATAAGGCTTTTTGAATGAGCCCTTCGCCGTACCCCGTGACACAGGCATTGGCGATTGTGATGTATTGCGGCATGACCGAATGAAGTCGTTTGAGGATTTCTATCGTCTTTTCGAGGGGTTTTCCTTCGTTGCTGCCGTAGTAATCGAAAAGGATTTCGCCATTTTCGGTGATGAGAACGGCTTTTGTCGTCGTAGAACCGGCGTCGATACCGAGAAATGCGCGTCCGTGATAAGAGGTCATCAAACGACGCAGAGCGCACATGGAATGAGCCTGAATGAATGCATGATAATCCTGCTCATTCCCAAACAGAGGTTCGAGGCGTTGAACTTCGTTGCCGACCTCATTGGCCGTTTTATCCATGCGTTCGACGAGTTCCGAAAATGTGATGGGTTCGACTTTATGTGCGAGCAGACAGGCGCCTGTTGCGACAAAGAGGTTTGCATTTTCGGGAATGAGGACATTTTCGGGAGAAAGTTTAAGTGTCTCGATAAAACGTTCGCGCAGGGATGGTAAAAAGTGGAGCGGCCCACCGAGGAATGCGACTTTTCCGCGAATCGGATGGCCGCAGGCCAGAACGCTGATGGTCTGATTCACGACGGCTTGAAAGATACTGGCTGCAATATCTTCGTGTCTTGCCCCTTCATTGATCAGCGGCTGAATATCGGTCTTTGCGAATACCCCACATCTGGCCGCAATCGGATAAATCATCGTGTGATTTTGGGCGAGTTCGTTAAGGCCATCAGGATCGGTATCGAGAAGGACGGCCATCTGGTCGATGAAAGCACCTGTGCCACCGGCACAAGTGCCGTTCATGCGTTGGTCGAGTGTTGCCCCAAAGAACGTAATTTTGGCGTCTTCTCCACCCAGCTCGATGGCGACATTGGTTCCGGGAAGCAGATTTTCCACGGCATGACTCGATGCAATGACTTCCTGACAGAAATTGAGACCAAGTCGTTCGGCAACGCCCATGCCGGCACTGCCGGTGACCATCACAGATAATGAGGGATGATTGAGCTTTTCGCCGATTTCGTGAAAAATATTAAAAACCGCAAGTTTAATATCCGAAAAATGACGACGATATGTGCTGTAAAGCACTTCATGAACTTCATTTTCTACGACAGCTTTTACCGTTGTCGAACCTATATCAAATCCGCAAAAAAGCCCCAATGTCATTTCTTTAGCCAGCACCAGAAATAAGAACACAAGAAAGCCATTTCATTATGAAATGACTTTACCTACATAAAACCACATACTAACGCATAACCGCTGGAGTTTATTCAGCAAAATGAAAAAAACGCCGCGTATCCCAACGGGATAGCGGCGTTCAACGCGTGGCGTATTGGCCCGTCGCACCGTAGAGACGTGCGATTCGCGCGTCTCTACGGTGTGACGGACCAATAGCCATGCCCATTATGCATTCGGCTGTTCGCCAATCGCAGCGCGACGCGAAAGCTTGATCTTGCCGGAACGCGGATCGACAGCGAGTACCTTGACAATAACTTCTTCGCCTTCTTTGAGGACGTCAGTGACGTTATCGACGTGGCCGTCGGTGAGTTCGGAAATGTGGCAGAGTCCTTCGGTTCCTTCAAAGATTTTAACAAAAGCACCGAAATCCATGATCTTGGTCACGACACCGCGATAGATTTCGCCGGGTTTGGCTTCGCGAACGATGGCATTGATCATTTCGAGGGCTTTGTCGATGCACAACCCCTTGTCGGAAGCGATGCTGACCGTACCGTCGTCTTCGATATTGACCTGAGCGCCGGAAACTGCGCAGATATTCTTGATATTTTTGCCGCCGGAACCAATGATTTCGCGAATCTTGGAGGGATCGACCTTGATGGTTTCAATGCGAGGAGCGTATTTGCTCTTCTTGTCGCGTGTTTCACCGATAGCAGAGAGCATGCAACCGAGGATGTGATTGCGGCCATCATGCGCCTGTTTGAGGGCCTGAGCCATGATTTCGCGGGAAATACCGGTGATTTTGATATCCATCTGGATGGCGGTGATGAGTTCGGACGTACCGCAAACCTTGAAGTCCATATCGCCGAGGTGATCTTCGTCGCCGAGAATATCGGTGAGGACGGCAATCTTATCGCCTTCCTTGATGAGACCCATGGCAACACCAGCAACAGGGGCTTTAATTTCAAGGCCGGCATCCATTGCGGCAAGCGTACCACCGCAAACGGTTGCCATCGAGCTTGAACCATTGGATTCAAGGATTTCGGAAACGATGCGGAGCGTGTAGGGATAATCGGGATTTGCCGTTGGCATCACGGACTGAAGGGCGCGTTCTGCGAGCATACCGTGACCGATTTCACGACGGCCGGGGCTGCGGAGGCCCTTGACTTCACCGACGCTGAACGGCGGGAAGTTGTAGTGAAGCATAAAGCGTTTGGAATACTGACCTTTGAGTTCTTCGATGCGCTGATCGTCGGTAGCGGTACCGATGGTCACGGTGACGAGACCCTGAGTTTCGCCGCGCGTAAAGAGTGCGGAACCATGAACGCGAGGAAGAAGGCCGACTTCGCATGTAATCGGGCGAACCTGATCGAGACGACGGCCGTCGATACGAACGCGCTGCTCGGTAATCTGCTGGCGCATCAAATGATATTTGGCATCTTCATAAACGGCGACGATTTCGCCTTTGCGTTCGCCATATTCTTCGGCATTTTCATCGATAATGCGGTTCTGGAGGGCATCGAGAGCGGCATAGCGTTCGAGTTTTGCAGGAATATTCATCGAAGCGCGGATATCGTCGTGATAGCGTGCAACGAGTTCGACAATGGCGGGATCGAATTCAGGGGCTTGGAAAGCTTTTTTGGTTTTGCCAACGGCTTCGGCCATGCGTTTCTGAACGGCGAGTATAGGCTGCACGGCATTGGAACCAAAATCCATGGCATCGAGGAATTCTGCTTCGGTGAGACCTTCGGTCTCGCCTTCGACCATGACGATGGCTTTTTCACTGGCGACCATGACGATGTCGGTATCAGATTTGGCGCGCTCATCGTTGGTGGGGTTGGCAATCCAACGGCCATCGATGCGACCGATTCGAACACCGGCGACGGGGCCTTCCCACGGAAGGTCTGAGAGCATCAGTGCTGCGGAAGCACCGGTAATGGCGACGACATCGGGTTCATTATCGGGATCGTAGCTGACGACTGTAGCAATGACCTGAACTTCGTCGTTAAAGCCATCGGGGAAGAGCGGACGGCACGGACGGTCGATGAGACGGCTGACGAGTGTTTCATGCTCGCCCTGACGGCCTTCGCGGCGGCCATAGGAACCGGGAATGCGGCCGGCGGCATACATTTTTTCGACATATTCGCAGGTGAGCGGGAAGAAATCCTGATTGAGAGCAGCTGCTTTGGAACAGCATGTGACGATGACAACGGTGTCACCGCTCTGGATCATAACGGAACCGTTGCACTGCTTTGCGATGCGACCGGTTTCGATCGAAATTTCATGATTGCCGATGAGTGCAGACTCCTTAATGATTCTTGCCATGAGAAACTCCTTTGATTTGCCGACGTTTGCTTAAACACACGGCATACTTGTAAGAATGGGGTTTCTTCGATTGCACAATCATCTAAACTCGCCGAAATCCAAGCAGTTCCGGTGAATTCGGAGCATTGCACAGTGAATCAACCCCGATAAAATAATAAAAAAGCCGTCAAATATGACGGCGTAGAATTTGGGAGGCGTTAGCCTCCCGAAAATCTTACTTACGGAGGCCGAGAGCAGCGATCAGTTCACGATAACGCTGAATGTCTTTTTCCTTGAGGTAGTCAAGGAGACGACGGCGACGGCCGACGAGCATCAGAAGACCACGACGGCTGTGATGATCGTTTTTGTTGGATTTGAAGTGTTCGGTCAGAACATTGATGCGTTCTGTAAGAAGGGAGATCTGGACTTCGGGTGAACCTGTATCACCTTCGTGACGACCGAATTTGCTGACGATTTCTGCTTTAACTGTACGATGAAGCATGATTTTATCCTTATTCCATAAGCATGATGGCATGATTGCCAGTCCTCGCGGAAACACTCCGCAGGACAAGCTGCCGACAATCCAGGTAAATCCGGGCTTAGGACCAGATTTCCTACGTCAAACAGCGACGAATCTTTTACAACGGAACGCATTTCTCGTCAAGCAAAAGAGATTGCGGGGCGCGGGCTATTGGCCTGCGGCCAATACGCCCTGCGACGCGGCCTGTTGCATACGGCCGCGCAATTTTCTTTTTGAAGAATCACCAGTTTCGTGTATTCTTATCTTTTCTTATTTTAAAGGAATATGACAATGAGCGATATCGAAAATTCAAAACAAAACGAAGTTCAAAACACTGCTGACGAAGCGAATTCCAATACTGACAAAGCCAAATCATCTCTGAATAATGTGGATATTCAGGCAAAAAGAAAAAAATACTATATCGCAGCTGCTATTGGTGCTCTGATTCTCATTGCGTTTAAATTATACCTCATGTTTGTCATGCCCAATTCCATTACAGATTACATGGGCAGTGAAATAGGCAGTCTGCATACGGGCATTAACATCCTGATTGTTCTCGTGCCGGTCGCTTTTATTTATCGGGCCGCGAAAATTTCAACCACCCCGGAACAAAAGAAATAGGATAAGCACTGGCTATGTTCGACTTTCAATCCTATGTTCAGCGCCGTCAGGCCAATCCTTCTAAATCCCCGATTCGCATACAAAATTATGCTTATATCAAAGATATCGAGCATTTGCGCGACATTGCTGAACATGATCTGCTTCGACAAGCCGTTTATTTCGGGCTGCAGGCCTGGCAGTTTGCCGAAGGCAAAAAACTTCAAAAGCATTCGAAGGATGTCGGCAAAACCCATGAGCGCATTTCCTTAACATGGAATGACGTCTGTTTTCTGTTTACCCATTCCCCACACATACTCAAGATTGTTCCGTCGCAGAAAACACTTTTTGAAGCTTACGGCAGCAATGACGGTGTGTTTTTCGGCCTTTCCTGCGATGCCATTTCGCTTCCGAATCCGACATTAAAGTTCCTGTTTGGGCGCGGAATCGGTGCACTCGACAACAGCCATGTTCCCTATATTACGCTTCAGCGATTTTTCGATTCGGCCACGCGAGGTTTATGGGATATCGCGACAACGATTCCGGATGCATTAATCCATTGGCGACGATCGGCCGAAATCACTGAAGATCGTGCTGGGATTATCGCCGCTCGCGATATCAGTGCCGCTATATTCGCCATCATGCGCACGACACTCGACTGGGATAATACCGAGATCATGCGCGAAATTCGACGTTACCATGAAGGACTCGACGTCGATTGGGGCGAACCGGAAGTCGAAAAACGCATCAAAGCCATCGAAATATTCATGAAATCGAATATTTATCAGCATTCTGGCGGTTTGCCGATGAATGAAATCGATGAACAGGTCAGCAAAATTTACGATATTTTTTAATCGAACTACTCGTTCCAAACGCCTCTACGCCTCAAGGAATTTGAGATGTCTGATAATTTCGAAAACGTGAACAGCTTTATTCTCGACGGCGGTTTAAGTCACAGCGCGAATGACGAGCGTTTTGCATTGCAAACGGAGATTTTTCCCGTCATTCACAACACTAATGTCACCAAATTAAATGCCGTATGTCGTGCATCCAAAACAAATAAGACACTGTTTCTCATCGCAATCATAGCAATTTTTCTGGGATTGGTGAGTTTCAAATTCTGTAATGCCTTTGGCATTTCAATCTGCATTGTCATTGGCGGCATTGTTTTGGTCATTATTTTCAGCAAACAGGCCAAGAATGCAGAACGCAAGCTTTTTGCATATTTTCAAAATAGTTTTGTTCCGAGCGAACTGGAAAAATATGTTCAGATTCAGTCTTTTGATGAACCTGTCATAATTAAGTGTTCTCCTAAAGGAATAAGCGAAGATCCAAGCCAGAACTCTGCCATTATCACGTCAAAACCATGGAACCTTGGAAGGATTAATCAAAATATCAAAGGGAAATTTCACGACAAAGACTTTCAGTTTGTTGCGGTAGAACTCGTGTCGGTGGCTGCATACAGGAGCGAAGAATCCTCAAATAGTATCGATGAACTCATGTTTAATCGCGGAGAGCATGTTTGGAATGGTCAGTTCTATATTTTTAATGATGAAAAAGCTTTTGAAAAGGAAGTAGACATCTTTTCACTTTCCGACATCGATCAAAATACGCCACTGGAAAAACGCTATGTGATACGCAAACATGACGAATCCTCCATCGATAACATCGATTTTATCATCGATGGAGGAAACCCATACAAGCTTGAGCTCATGAAACTCAAGCAAGAGCATGGCTGGACTGATACAGCCCTTCGAATCTATAGGCAGCAAAATATTCTGAGAGGGAGTTCGCAAAATGCACCCAAACCAGCTTCTGCTGCTGTCATTTCATTGGCTGAAGCCGGCTGTGACTCGCCCAAATTCCGTCAGATGCTCATGTATTTGTCGCAGGTTTTGGACGAAAAATGCTTCACAATCCGAGTCCGTCAAAACGCGCTGATTCTCGTTATCGAAAGCATTGATGCGCCATTTATGCCTACGGCCATGGATACGGAACGTTCAGCAAAACCTTTCTGTGACAAGCTGGAACGAGATATCAGGGAATTTGTGTCTGTGCTGG
>JAZRWV010000355.1:0-2063 GCA_045599925.1 Myxococcota bacterium | reverse complement strand
AGGGATCCCCAATCTGGGCAAACTAAATTGATAATCCAACTCATCCCACATCATCACAGATAGGCAGCTTATTTTTACGGATGCTGTCAACGGCGTGGTGTATCCACCTCTATCCAAGAGCCCCCGGCTGAATAGTTACGTCGGATGCACCGCATTTCTCATCCGTATTGACTTCGCAAATATCACCGTTTTCATTTTCCCCAATGTGATAGCCCTCCACACACCCATCAACCCTGCATTTTCCGTCAGTGACTCTGCATGAAGCAGTTGTAATGCCATCAAGCGCCAGACAGTTCACACACTCATTACCGCACTGTCCGTCCAGATTGATGCAGACACTGCCGGAATAACATGCATTTTCACAAACATACCTACGACAGACCCCTTCCGAACAAACCTCATTTTCATCACAAATGACGCCGCAATCACCGCAATTTTCTCTGTCGGTCTGGATATTCATGCACTCCATGTGACTATTTTCGCCGCTGACTGCACATTTTTTCTGACTGGTGCCGCAGACAAGCTGTTCCTTTTCATCACATTTTCCACGAACACACAAACTGCCCTCGCCACAGACCGTTCCTCTCGAATTGCTTGCGTCTTCCCCAAAACAGTCACCACGCGCACCGCAAAAGTCCACATTGGTATTGGGATCAATACAGTTCCCATTACAGGCAATCGAACCACCGGGACATTTCATCATGCAATAATATGCTTCATTAAAATCTATATAGCACCCCTGAGACTTGTCCGGGCATGTATTGTTCTCAAAAGCATCGAGATAATTGGTTGAATCCTTACGATAATAAGTATTGTTTCCATCATTGATGTACTCAAGAGTCATGACATTGCCAGAGCCATCCCTGCAGGTATCACCATGTTCAACAACTTCATCCAAAGAACAGCCAACAGCCATTATTGCCGCACAACAACTCAAAATAACCGCAAATCTACGCATATAAAACTCCCCATTTTTCTAAATACTGACGATATGGATCAAACTCCTATATATTGTGCAGTGGTTTCAATAAAATTTCAAATATTAAGTTCAAATCAGTTACAACTCAAACAGGCCGCCTGCAGGGCGGGCGAAAAATAAGACTGCGTTTTTCAGGTGCCGGGCGTTCATGCGCCTGCACGCGTATGTCTTCCTGACTGAACCACAACGAAAATGCTTTGTGACGACAATGGATGTATCCAGTGACAAAAACCATGCATTTTTCGGCCGTATGCCGCAGGCACAGGCCGAAAAGGCGCAGCGTATTGTTTCCGAAATGCCTTTATGGCAGTTCGGAAACAATAGCGCGCCAAACCAAAAAAAAGGGATGAACACGTCATCCCCTGTCTATTACCACTGATTCCAATGAATCTTTGCACTGTCAAATTTATCTTTGGGAGCGGTATTTCCCATTGGATGCCCAACAGGAATTACACAGAATGGCACGATATTTTCGGGCAATGCAATCACATTTTTCACGGCATTGACGGCCATAGGATTGGGATGAACGCCAGTCCAGACGGCACCAAGCCCAAGAGCTTCCACGGCAAGGAGAATGTTCTGTGTGACGGCGGAACAATCCTGAATCCAGAAATCGGTCATCGGAGCGGGCAATGTCTTGCTCATATCACAGCAAACAATAATACCAACTCCAGCGGCTTTAAGCATTTTGGCATATGGAAGAGAATCGGCAAGGGCATCAAGAGTCTTGCGATCATCCACCGCAATCAAAACCCATGGCTGGGAATTCATCGCAGAAGGCGCAGCCATACCTGCGCGCAGAATCATTTCGGTTTGTGCGCGATCGACGGCTTCACCTGTAAAAGAACGAATACTTTTGCGATTTAAAATCGACTGAATAACACCATTTTCCATCGTTTTCTCCTATTAGTTAGAGTTGCCATTAAAACCCCGTTCGCGATTTCGTCTTCTCATTTCGCGTTCGGCATTATCATTAAGTCTGTCAACCCCTCTCAGTGCAGAAGGATCGCCATTAAATCCCCGTTCCCCGCTACGCGCGCCAGGGCGAGCTGCTCGACCGTTTCTCTGCATATTGGGACGATTC
>JAZRWV010000354.1:0-4187 GCA_045599925.1 Myxococcota bacterium | reverse complement strand
GGGGCATGGCTATTGGCCGAACGGCCAATACGCATGGCCCGCGCCTATGCGCCTTCGGCTCATACGGCTCGCCTGAACGCCGCTATCCCGTTGGGATACACGGCGTTTTCTTTTATGATAACTACCTATATCAATAATATTGTTCAAACCGATTTGAAATGATGCTGGATTGCGCAAATGCCATCAAAACAACCATTATCCTAATTACACGACCATTTATTGCAGAAATTATAATCATTACCATTGGCTTGGGTTCCATCTTTTAGTGTAACTTCCCCATAGTAGCTATAAAGAGCATCAAGTTTGATATAATTAACATCTGCTTTATGCATTTGACTCCATGAACTAATCATTTTTTCAACAGATTCATATCGAGAAACGCGATTTCCTGACTGACTGGCTTCACCAACGTAAATGTATTTGTCTGTAACAGCTAAAATCATAGCAATATGCCCAGTCGATGTGACCGTTCCGTCACTTATAATTTTCGGGCGATTTAAAAGATCACCAGCTTTTATATCACTCTTCTTAAAGTCCTTGTTTTCTTTCGCAGGCTTAACAGTATAAAGAGGAATAATGCTTTTCGATGCATTGAATTTTTTAAACTTCAGTTCGGATATTTTGTCGTAGATATTGTTTTCATTGGATGCACGTTTAGTTGTCGAATTTCCATTTTTATCTATAATTTCCATAAACTCCTGCAACAAAAAGTAAGGATTGTGATAATTATATAATTCAGTATCTTTGTATAAATTAACTTCGTATGTCTCTGTTTCCGAATATTTGAAATCTTCTTTTGCCAGCGATTTTACGCAATCTCCCTTGACGTCATTAGCCGTGGAACAGAACATTTCGGTTTTCGAAAAAAGTGATTTGGCATCCCCAACGTTAACACGTCCATTTTGAAGCGCCCATGTCACAAGCCCACTACATTCCATGCCGTTAGGTTTGGTCATTTTAATTTTTTTATCGCCATCCTTTGTATCCCATGAAATCGGACCCCCCCAGGGCACTACATTATCTTTGACATACGTAACGATTTCGTTATTGCTGTTTTTACATGAAGTATATTTATAGGAACCATCCGCATTCCTGGTATCATCATTGGCATTGTTATAAGCAAATTTCGACAAATTTAGCCCAAGAATACGCGCCTCACACTTCTGCGACTTGCGTTTGAAGCTGCTCCACACATAATGACTTTGTGTCGTCCAGCTTCCGCTTGAGGAATGATAAGGAATATCATACGGGAACTGAACCGTTAAAAATCGCAAGGCCGCAACCACACTGGCTCTTGTTCCATATTAATTGCCGTTCTTACTCACAATCATTTTGGGTAAAACATAATCATAGTATAAATCGTGATTCAGGGTATGAATCGTCGCCGGATCAAAGGCTTTACACTGAATATCGCCAAATCCACGATTATTTTCATCTGCTGTTTTCTTATCTTTCAGGCATTCTTCCTTATTTTTGCCCTCATTATAATCTTCTCCTTTATCGTTTTTCTTATCGCAGTAAACTGTCCAATTTGCACTTCTGAAATTACGATATTTATAGGTATTATCGCGATCTACAGGAAGATAAGGTTTGAGATAAATCGTAGTCGTGGCTTTGACATTGGGATCACTTTTGGCTGAAACAGTTAACGTGAGTGTACGGGCATAGGCCTGTTTTCCTTCTTTAAATGTATTGCCAACGACATAAGATGTATCAGAAGTACTGGCTGTCACGTTTCGACAATTAACCTTTGTACAGCTGAAATTATCTTTATTATTGGGATCATTTTTTTGCTGATTGACGTAATCGTCATCACTATATTTAAAATTCCAAATGAGATCATTATTGGTCGCAGTGGATGGCTTTACATCCGCTTTAATGGTCACGCTTTTGCCAAGCAGAATTTTATAGGAACCCTTCAGGCTAATCTTGCTGACATTATGGACACATTCTCCAGATTCAGTTTTAACGAGCGTGCCATCGCATACAGCAGAACTGTTATCGACATATTTGACACCAATCTTGATGGCATCCAGTGCAGAATAAAGCGCATCACCGGTTGCAGGCCCAACCTGAACGTCAAATGTCTGTTCCGTTTTGGTTGCGGCATCCGTTGGCGAAATGGTTACGATCTGCTCCGAATTATAGTTACCCTGATCAAATATCAGTTCTTCAGGCGTGACCGTCGCCCACTTGGTATTGCCCGACTTCACCGGAATTGAAATAGCTTTTTGAGGCTTTGAATCAATGGATACAATAAAAGTTACCGGTTTTCCGGAACGATTAATAACCAGCCCTGACTCCGGTTCAACGTTAATCTGAACATTTTCCGGTTCAACAGACTCAATATCTTCGGGCGGCTCATCAACGCCATCCTGAGCACAATCTTCGCTATCACAGATACATTCGTTATTTTCACAGACAAAACCATTGTCACAAACAGTATCTCCGCATGTTTCAACCATAGGAATGCATTTACCATCCTGGCATTCTTCATTGGCTTCACACTTAATATCAATACATTTTTCGTCAATAGTCAGTGTATCCAATATGCAAATACCTTCATCACAATGTTCAC
The DNA here is from genome assembly GCA_045599925.1 of Myxococcota bacterium. GTDB lineage: Bacteria > Myxococcota_A > Bradymonadia > UBA4248 > UBA4248 > UBA4248. The sequence continues at coordinate 1,609 of JAZRWV010000354.1, read as the reverse complement.
CAGTATCACAAACAATATCCGCGCATAAATTCATCTTAACACATTTATTATTTTCACAAGTCTCATCTTCAGCACATTCGGTGTTTCCGCATAAACCGGGCGAATCATTCTCTGTTTAAGAATCATCTTCGGAATTAGTGTCCGGAGTTTTTTCAGGAGCAATGTTATTACAATCACTGTCTGAACATTCCTGTGATGGGGTATCATTCTGCTCATCAGAGGCTTCATTGGTGCATGCAAAACACAACGTCATGGCTGCAAAAAAGCTAAAACCTTTCAACGCCTTGCGATTCATTAATTCAATCCTTATGATGATATAAACAAAATAGAATGCGCAGCGTATCGCAGATAGCCGCACCCAATCCCCGTCATCCCATACTCGGAACCTCACCAAATTGAAGTCCACGAATAGATTTCAATCCCATTTTCATCCAGCTTTGCTGAATTGATTCAATGGCATGAATCGGCACACAGGCAATGACAAAACCGCCGCCGCCAGCCCCCGTCATGCGAGCCCCATACGCCTTCAGATTTCTTGCTTCTTCAACCGCAGCATTCATCTGCGGCGTCACAATGCCAATCGCATTGAACAAATCATGCGATTCATTCATCAATGCCCCGATCTGACCAACATTACCCATGTGAATCGCATCAGCCAGATGCAAAGCATTTTCAGAAGAAACCTTGCGGAATGATGCATACTGAACCGGCTGCATTTCCTTGTAATAGCGTATTCTCTGATACGGACTGAGCGGAGAACGCTCTCCCGTCGAACCGACCACAAAATACAACGGATATCCAACTTCCAGAGGTTCAGGAGCCTCCCCGCGCTGATATAAGAGAATCCGACGATAGGCAACCGCAGCATTGTCGATTCCCGAAACCTTTCCATGCCACGCGATTTCCAGCTGCGTTCCATACCATTTCAGATAATTGGCGTGCACATCATCGGAATAAAAATGCTTGAGCATAGCTTCGATTATGGCCTGACACAGTGCAGAAGAAGACCCTGCCCCCTGACCAGGCGGTATCGTGCTCTTGACAATGCACCGCAAGCCCACTCCCGACATGTGAAGCCCGCCAAGATCAATGCCCAAAATATCGGCAGCAAGCCGGATCAGCCGTACAACAATCTGTTCATACGCAGTCTTTTGGGCCGGTTCAACCGGCTGATCCCCTTCAAATACACAACATGCCGTAATTGCATCCCCGGCTTCATCAATCAGAGATACCTGCGTCGAAAAGCAAGAGGCCGGAAGAACCACACTCGGTGCGCCTTCGACAACAAAATGTTCTCCGGATAAAATGAATTTAGCCTGTGCAAGTGCAAGTGATAGCATGAAAGCCCTTATTTTTATGAAAATTCTTTAACGACGCGATCATCGAGTGCAGCAGCATAACCACTTCCTTGAAACAGCCCAACCGCTGCACAAAACCTTATTTAATTATAACAATTTTCAATGGTGCTCAATAACTTTGAAACATCCCTATTCAACCGGCCCCATCGCAAAAGACTGCTATCGCAAAAGACTGCTATCCTATCGAATAGTTCTATCCTATCGAATAGTTCTATCCTATCGAATAGTTCTATCCTATCGAATAGTTCTAT
>JAZRWV010000353.1:0-3659 GCA_045599925.1 Myxococcota bacterium | reverse complement strand
GAATCGAATCATGGAGTCAGTGAAGGCAAAGACGGATTCTGAACTGCAGTATATTAGTTTGCCCAGACTATTTGAATCGCGCCGGGATGAGCGAGGAAATGTGGTGTTTCAGTATTCAGAGAAAACGCCTGTATTTCTTTTCTGGCATGCAGGAATGGGACAGTTTTATCGCATGGCGATTCGTGAGTTTGTGAAAACTCATGAAATGTATGCCTATGTTCAGAATCCATGCATGGCATTTTGGGAGGACATGAAGAACAATAAGCCGGTTTTTCGGAAGATGAATATCGCCGAAATGGTGTGTGATGAGGGGGATGAATATCCGGAAAATGAAAATGACTTATTAAAACGCTGGGGGCGTGCAGGCAGGGATAACATCAAATTATGGTGTGATGCCGTTGACTATGATTTTAGCTTTTTGGAACAGGAGCGGCCATGCGGGATTGTTCCTGATAATCATCTGCGTAAAGTTCAGTGGATGATTGCAGAACGCAGCAATCAGAATGTGCTTGTGGAACGGGATTTTTCGGATGAAACTCTTACGGAGACGGCAGCTCCATCAAAGATTCGCGAAGTTGAAGCAGTCCATTCCAAGATATGCCGACTGATGCTTGAACAGGGAGTAAATGTTAAGGATATTCTGGTTGTGGCACCGGATATCAATGCGTATCGAACGGCAATTTATCAGGTATTTGATCAGGAAATGGAGCATTCACGGGAGAACAGACAAGCTCATTTATCTGAGGAACATCAGGAAGATACAGCTCTTTACATTCCATTTACTATAATTGATGGTGTTTCAAGTGAATCGCTCATGACCAGAGCATTGAAAACAATCATCAGACTTTGCTCTGTGAAGCAGTTGTCCAGACCTGATTTCTTTGACCTTGTCAGGAATCCAGTGGTTCAAAATGTGCGGGGAATCCGCGAGGAAGATGTTTTGATCTGGGAAAAGTGGCTTGGAGCCATGAATGTTTACCGGGATCGGAAGGTGTTCAAAAAAGAAGAAGTGTCCGGCGTCTGGCAAAGGACAAAAGAGGATTGTAAAGATTGGATGCGTGGCGTGAAGAGACTTCTCCTGGCCAGGTTGAGTGAAGATAGGGTTGGGGTAGGAAATGAAGTGATATTGCCATATTCCGATATTAATAGCAGTGACAGTGCCGTATTGTGCCGGTTTGTGGAATGCATTGAATCACTTGAAGAGTTGTGTGATAAATGTTCAGGAATGTATAGAAGCGGTTTGACAGAAGAGGCTCTGGACTCATGGTTTATTCCTTTTATTAACAGCTGGATATTGATGGCTTCTGTTCCTAAAAATCTATCCTGGGAACTTATGATTTATCAGAATGTGATGAAAAGCATAGAGTGCATGAAATATCAGTTTTCTGCTGGTGTGGATTGCATTTCATGGTCTTGTATTGAACAGACATTAAGCAGTGCTGCGGATAATTCGAATTACCAGGTTGGGACGATTTTCGTCAACGGCATAACATTTATGAATTTTACATTAAATCGCATTATACCTGTGAAACATCTGTTCTTTTTAGGTATGGATGCCGCATCATTTCCCGGAAGAAATGCTGTGAATTCACTGGATCTGCGTCTTTCAGAATTATGGCCGGGTGATAGCAATCTGGCACAACGAAACAGATATGCATTTCTATGTCAGTTTATGAGTACATCGGATGGATTTCACATGAGTTATGTGAATAAAAATCTTCAGAAAGATGAAGATTTTTTCCCTTCGGGAGTTCTCAATGAGCTTCGCAATTATGCCGGAAAAGACAAAGAAGCTCGCTATTTTTGGAAAGAGAATCGTCTTATGATTGATGAGACGAGGGATTGGCAGGAACTTTTTACAGGACGTGAATTCAGAAACCGAGAGATCTTCGAATTTATGACGAGGAGTCGGGATGTCAATGAAAATATCAGTTATTCATCAGTAAAATGCACTGTCTGTAGCAATACTGAACAGTATCCGGAGCGCGTTTCATTCTGGCAGGTCAGAAAATATATCGAAGATCCGTTTCAGTTTAGAGCAACCAGTCTTTTGTGCGCCAATATAGATGATCTCGATCCGGAAAAAGTCATGTATGAACCCATTGCCATTGAGAGCTATTATTATGCAGATCTCGTAAGGATGCTGGCATTGCTCGAACTGCGGGTGGATATTTCGCCTGATGAATGTGTTAGCAGGCAAAGAGCCCTGTTTTGGCAGTTTGAAGCAGGCTTAAAGGAACAGGGACTGATGCCGGATGGACTGTATGGGGATATTCTGTATCACGAGATTATGGAATATAAAGATGCAGTAGTAAAACAGATCGCTGGAGATCAACTTGTAAGGATTATTCAGGATCAAAAGAGTGAAATCACGATTTCTCAGGATTTGGGGAATGGAATCAGTCAGAAGTGGGTGTTAAGGGGAATTCTTGAACCTCATAATGATGCGTGTGATTTGGTCATCAGTGTCAGTCTTTCAGATAGTAAAAATAACAAATGTTACATATATGTACGGGCTTATGTTTCAGCACTGGTCATGCTTGTTGAATATGGTCAAAAGAATCCGGAAGAGTGGAATATCAGCAGGGAGATTGAGCTTTGGATTTGCTGTGCAAAGGGAACTGAAAAACTCAATCGAGTATTACATATGTCGCCGGATGATGCAGAACAAGTGTTGAAAGATGTTTATCGATGCGCATATATAGAAAAACTATATGAAGCAGCTCCACTGAAGCTGGTAGAATCATCAAGTAATTCCAAAAATGAAATGACTTCATTGGATATGTTTATTGATAAACTGGAAGGAAAATACGGTGAATGGTCGTATTTCAAAAAGGCTGATCTTTTTGATAAGAAAAAAGATATTGGTTATGATGAATTGAAATTTCAGGAACAATGGAAAACTGTCCAGGAGCGGCAGCTTAGTTTAGTAAAATATCTGCAAATGGGTGAACAGAATAAGACAAAAAGTGACAAAAAGTGAAGATAGGGGGACATTCAATGCCTGATCTAAAATCATTCGATAGTATTCATATCCATCGGGACGATGTGTTTAATCCTTCTGAAAGTCTTTATATCGAAGCTTCGGCTGGGACAGGTAAGACCTATACTATTTTGCAAATCGTTGCTCGCATGGTTCTGGATGGTACGCCGCTAAGCAAGATTCTTATTGTAACTTATACGGAAAAAGCTGCTGGAGAGCTTAAAAATCGCATTCGTATCAACTTCGAGAATATTTTGAGAAATGGAGAGCTCGTCCAGGGGGGCGATCGAATGCTTTCCAAAGAAGAAATGCTGCTGTTTCAGACTGCGCTCGATGATGTGGATGTTGCTCAAATTTTTACGATTCATTCTTTTTGTCAAAAAACGTTAAATTCGTATGCTTATGACGCATGGCGTTCATTTGACATGGAAATGGTCAGTGATAAACTTGTACAAACTATCACCTTGGAATGGACTCGGGATAAATGGCCTGAAATTACTGAATATGCAAATCTTTTATGCAATTGTGATGATGACAATGAAATGTGTTGTTCTGGGGTTACAAAGACTGTCGAAAAAATTGAAAAGATATTAATCGATGCAATTCCAAAATTTTATATGAGTAATGATGGAAAATGTGATGATAAAATTGTTTCTTTAATCATCGAAGATTGTCC
>JAZRWV010000352.1:0-14231 GCA_045599925.1 Myxococcota bacterium | reverse complement strand
AATATTGCAGTTTAAGCCATATTTTCGTCAAGCAGAAATGGGGCCCCTACCCCATTTCACCAAAACCTAATTAATACCTACATTTTAGCTGCTTTGCATCCCCCGGCTGAATAGATACATAATTGGCGTGCATAAACTTTCCAAAGCCTTGACATGGCGTCTTTTTTGAGCAATATCTAAACGATGTGCTGTTCATGGCGAACGGAAGAAATTCAAAACGATTTGGAGCATTAATATGGTAAAGACAAAAAATATCTGCAGAGATTCCGCGCGTAAATTTGCAGTTGGCATGGGTGGCCTTTTGCTGGCGCTGATTCCTTTCACTGCATTGGCAGATATTCCTGAGATCGATTGTGAATCTCTTTCACAGGAACAAAAAAACGTTTTTTATAATTTTGTCGGTGAGTGTTCCAATGCTCTTGGCGATAAGAACTTCGACAGTGCATTGGAAAATTGCTCAAAAGCAATGGAAATATGCACGACGGATGTTTATACCGAATATTCTCTTGCTCGCATTTATCAGCTGACAAATGACTGTCCTAATGCATTTTATCATTTTGAAAGATTGATGAATCGTCCTGCTTCTGTTCAAAAAAATAAGGACAACGCCGACATCTATAAAGAAGTAAAGAAGTACTTTAAGGATGTCAAAGCTAAATGCGGCGATGTTGTTTCGATGGAAATCAACTGCGAAACAGCGGGAACCGAACTGACCATTGATGGGCTTGGTTCTGTGACTGCATATAGCTGTCCTTTCTTCGCAAAGGTCAAACCAGGGTCATATCCTCTCATCGCACACAAAGAAGGCTATCAGTCACGCAATGAAACCGTGAACGCTGCTGAAGGTGTTGGCGCAGTCCTTAACATTCCGGCACTCAAAGAAGTGAGCCGGCTCGTGGATGTCCGCATTCAGTGTCCGCTTCATTCGACGAAATTCTTCCTGACGGCAGCCGATGGAACAACCGAAACGCTTCAGTGTCCTTATCCCGGCAAACTTGAACCGGGTACGTACACGATTCGTCTCAGCGAAAGCGATCCTTCTGACAGCACGACGATCGTCATCGAGGAAAATCAGAAATTTGAATATATGATTCCTAATGTTGCCAAATCCAACTGCAGTGCGGCTCCGCTGAACAGCTCGACAGCTCCTGTTGCTGGTGGCATCTTTGCACTTCTCGGTCTTCTCGGTCTCGGTGCCACTCGCCGCCGTCGTTCAGAATAATATGGCACTTCTCGAATTAACGCCGGAGGCCCTTGTCGATGGTCTCCAGCGGCGTTTGAAAAAAAGTCTCGGCCAGAATTTTCTGCTCGATGAAAATGTGACGCGAACCATCGCTCGCGAAGCAGATAATTTCCGGCCGTTTCACATCCTTGAGATTGGCCCCGGTGCCGGTGCTCTGACACTCGCTTTGTGCAAGCTTCAGCGCCCTTTGACTGTGCTTGAAAAAGACGATCACTGCGCCGATTATATCGCCAGAACTTTCGCCGATGTTCCCGATTTTCACGTCATTCACGGCGATGCATTGAATGAGGAACTTCCCGATTTCTGTTCTCATGCCGAGATGCGACCGATTCTCGTTTCAAATCTGCCCTACAACGTCGCTTCGCAGATTTATTTCCGATTTATCGACGCCGATTTGCCGCTCGTCGGCATGGTGCTGATGTTCCAGCGCGAAGTCGCTATGCGGTTTATGGCAGCTCCGAAATGCAGTTCCTATGGCGCATTGTCCGTCGTCGCCCAGTATTATCACGATATCGAGCATGTCATGGATGTGCCGCCCAATGCTTTTCGACCTGCCCCAAAGGTCACGAGCACGGTGCTCCGCTTTGCGCCGCGAAAACGCGAGCTGACGAAGGCGGACGAACCTCTTTTCCGGAACTTCGTGCATGCGGCTTTTTCTCTTCGCCGAAAGACGCTGGTCAACAGCCTGAACGGGTTTAACGGCCTTTCAAAAGATGCCTGGTGCGAACACCTGACCGGTCTTGGCTTTGAGCCCTCTGTTCGCGCGGAATCCCTCTCTTTCCGCGATTTTCTTCGCATTTTTAAGTCTCTTTAAGTGGGCATGACTGCTTCGCACGTCATGCATGGCGTGCTATTGACATACGCACGCCAGTCTGGTGCAGTGCTATTGACATACGCACTGCACTTTTTTTTGGAAAAACGCCACCTCATGTTCACTTCTTCATCCGGGGAATACGACTCATCAATAATGGTGGGGAACATCGCATAAAAGCGGCGCGTATGACGGGCTGGAGCCCGGAATAGCGACGCTGCGCGGGCGTATTGGCTTTAGCCAATAGCCGCGCGCCTTCAAATAAAAAGAAATCACCATGCGCGAAAAAGAACGCCTTTGTAAATTGCACGAATTCGGACTTTCCGATGTCCTCAAATGCCTCGAAAATCCTGCACCATCGAGCATTCGCGGTCTTAACCCCGCCTCAACAGCTATTCTGCTCGCTGAGCTTTATAAAACGCAGAAAAAAGCAATTCTTGTCATCGCTCCGGAAGACCTGATTCTGACGCAGATGACCGATAATCTCGCGTTTTTCTCCAAAAAAGCGGCTTGTGATGCCGTTTTCGTGCCCGAAATTCAGGCCGGAATTTATAGCGGCATTGCGCAGAACCGCAGGCAGACTGCCGCAAGAATGCAGGCTCTGCACAAACTGCGCAATCATCGGCCGCGCATCGTCATGGCCAGTATGGCAACTATGGCAAGGCGCTGTATTCCCGTCGATGTGCTCGAAAAGGAGTCGATGCTTCTGCGGGCGCACACTGAATGCGATATGGACCGCCTCAGGGCAAGACTGCTCGAACTCGGCTATGCGCAGGCGCAGGAAGTCGATACGCCAGGCACTTTTGCCATGCGCGGCGGTATTATCGATGTCTATTCACCTGCTCATCCTTTTGCCGTTCGACTCGAGTTTTTTGGCGATGAAATCGACGAAATCCGCTCATTTGATGTCGAATCGCAGAAAACTATCGAAAAACGCGCGGACTGCGTCATTCTGCCGGCTTCCGAAATCATTCTCAGCCGCGAAAATACGGAACGCGTCGTCGAAAATATGTCGCAGTGGGCCGATGAACTCGAATGGCCGTCCAAACAGCTTCGACAGAATCGCGAACGCGTCGAGGAACGCGTACTCTTTTGGGGCATTCAGGCTTTGATGCCTTCCTATTACGAAAAAACCTCGACCATTTTTGAGTATTTGAGCGACGATGCCATTGTTTTGTGGATCGAACCCGATCTCTGCATCGATTCACAGAATAAGGCTTTTGAACAGCTTGAAAGACAATATGCGCATTCGCTCGAAGATTTGCGTCTGGCGACTCCGCCAAAGGATCACGTCCTTTCGACGGAAACACTCATCACCTGCCTCAAAGAGCATAAACTTCTCTATTCAGGTCTCGCGCTGCAGGTTTCTGAAGACAAATGCGATGTTGCGTGGTTTGATTCGCTGGACAATGCTGATATCGTTTCACAGCGTCGTCAGATGACAGGGCAGCGAAGCGAGGACTTTTTGAAAATACTCGCGGAAAACCTGGCCGAATGGGATAAGTGTTATGGAGAAATTGCGATTGTCGTGCATTCCAGCGGCATGCTCGAACGCCTTAAAGCTTTGTTCCGGCCGTTGTCAATCCCCGTAACGGTTGCCGATGGGCCGTTTAATCTGGATGAAGACCGGCAGCCGCCTGCCCGTGGCATTCGCCTTTATCAGGGAAATCTTTCGTCCGGATGTCGTCATGCCCTGACGGCGGCTGCCATTTTGACGGAGTCTGAGCTTTTTGGCGTCAAAACTCAGCGAAAAGCTGCGAAAAAACTCGATGATTCCCATGTTCTGACGTCATTTAAGGATCTCAAAATCGGCGATTACGTCGTGCATTCCGATCACGGCATTGGGCAGTATCAGGGGCTCGTAACTCTTGAAGTCGGCGGAATTACTGGCGATTTTCTGTTCATTACGTATGCCGATTCCGGAAAACTTTACATTCCGGTTCAGCGTCTTCGCAGTGTTCAGAAATATGCCGGGGCCGAGAAGCCGATGCGGCTCGACAAACTCGGTGGCGGAGCCTGGGAACGCACAAAAGAAAAAGTGCGTCAGAATGTTAAAAAACTCGCGATTGACCTGCTCGATTTGTATGCAAAACGCCAGAGCCGCACCGGATTCGCGTTTTCAGAAAGAGATCCGTTCTTTCAGGCATTTGAAGACGATTTTCCATACGAGGAAACGCCGGATCAGGCCAAAGCCATCGATACGGTTCTGTCTGATATGCACAAACCTCGTCCGATGGAACGACTCATCTGCGGCGATGTCGGCTTTGGCAAGACTGAAGTCGCGATGCGCGCTGCGATGCGCGCCGTCCTCGACGGAAAACAGGTCGCCGTGCTCGTGCCGACAACCATTCTGGCGGAACAGCATTACGAAACATTTCTCAAGCGATTTGACGGACATCCCGTCACCATCGAATCCCTCAACCGATTTCGAAAACCTAAGCAGGTTAAGCAAATTCTTGAAGATCTTCAGGTCGGAAAAGCTGATATCGTCATTGGAACACATCGTTTGCTGTCGAAAGACGTCGCTTTTAAAAACCTTGGGTTGCTCATCGTCGATGAAGAACATCGATTTGGCGTGGCTCATAAAGAAAAAATCAAGAGCATGTCTGAAGGTATCGACTGTTTGACGATGACTGCGACCCCGATTCCACGCACATTCCAGATGTGTATCGGCGGCTTGAAAGATCTCTCTGTTATCGAAACACCTCCGAGTGACCGGCTCGCCATTCATACACTCGTGGCCAAGATGTCGGATTCGATTATTGCGGAAGCCATTGAGCATGAAATCGGTCGCGGCGGTCAGGTTTATTTTCTGCACAATCGCGTGGAGGAACTGCCCGAATATTACGAACGTATTCATCGACTTGTGCCGCGCGCAAAGATCGTTGTGGCTCACGGTCAGATGGATGAAAAAGACCTTGAACAGGCGATGTTTCAGTTCATTCATCACGAGGTCGATGTTTTGTTGTGCACGACGATTATCGAATCCGGCATTGACATTCCTTCGGCAAATTGCCTGATTGTTTCGCATGCGGAACGATTTGGTCTCGCGCAGCTCTATCAGATTCGCGGGCGCGTCGGTCGTTCTTCTGAACGCGCTTATTGCTATCTGTTAACTGGACAAACTGAACTTTCCGATATCGCCCGCGAACGACTGACTGCGATTGAACGATTGACGGAACTTGGCTCCGGGCTTGAAATCGCGTACCTCGACCTCGAAATGCGCGGCTGCGGCAATCTGCTTGGGGCTGAGCAGAGCGGCAATATAGCCGCAGTCGGACTCGACATGTATGCCGAACTCATGCAGGAAGCAGTGGATTCCCTTCAGGGACAATCGACTTCGTTTCAGGTTGAAGCAGAGGTCAATCTTCCTCTGTCTGCTTATCTTTCCGAGTATTACATCGAAGATGTTCAGATGCGGCTTCTCTTTTACAAACGCATGGCGAATGCAGAAACCGTCGATCAGCTCTACGAAATCTTTGGCGAAATCATTGATCGGTTCGGGCCGGCTCCCAAAGAAGCTCAGGCTTTGAAGGATACATTCGAATTAAAGATTATGCTGAGTGCACTTGGCGTAAAGAGCATGGATGCCAACTATACCTCGATCATTATCGACCCGGGCGAGAATTCGAAGCTTGATCCGGCAAAACTCGTCAGCATGATTACGATGCATCCGAAACAGTATACGATTAGACAGGATCAGAAGCTCATTCGTTATCTGACAAAATCCGAATCCGAAGCATTGACTGAGACGGCTGCCATATATTTGGATGAGTTGCGAAGCCGTTGCTATTCAAATTAGCAATGTGCAATGAGCAATGTGCAATTGTTGCTGCATAAAGCTTAAATCGCCGCTGCAAGGCAACGGCGCAACACCAATCGAAATGGTTAAACACAATGCCCAACGAATAACGTCCAACGAATAACGAGAAACTGAAAACTATTGTTATTCATTATTCGTTAGTTGGTGTTTGACCGATTCGTTCTATGATGCGGCATGCTACGCTGTTACGTGGATTTATTTTCATATCGCATTATTCGTTATGGGATATGAAAACCTGAATCCCAGCGGGATTCGATATAAATAGGCCCCTGATAATTTGCATAATTCAAACGAATACAGGATAATAAAGAATGGCAGATATTGGCCGTATCGTTTAATGGTCAGGCATTTTGTTAAGAATGAAAAAACTCATTTTATCGATATTAACAGTCGCTGTGATGCTGATGGGGTGTCGTTCGGATGCCGATCGGATGGCTGAATTCTGTCTGAATTTTGATGATGCTGTGAAAAATGCTCAGTCTTGTGAAGAAATGTCGGCCAATGTTGAAGGATTGCTTAAAAAAAATCAGCCAAGATTGAGGGAGCGCAACATTTGTCTTGACGGAACGGCCTGTCTTCCATGTAAGCAGGCTGTTCGCATCATGTTAGGTGAATGTGGAAATGACCCGGTTCTTCGTCCAGTTCTCGACGAAATGAATTTTTCCAGGACACTGCGCGAGCAGTGATACACATATTTAGTAATCCAATGAAGAAAACCCTATTAACCATCTTCATGATATGTGTGACGATGCTTTTGTTGAGTGCAGAAGCATTGGGGCAGGACAAACCTTCTGGGGCTCTCGATTTTGGCGTCGATTATCATCGTAGCATGGGTGAAAGAAATGTGCTTGGTTTACATGCGCGGGCAATGGCAGTGGATCGCGTTCCGGGAACGTTGGTTGGTCGATTTGGTGAGGGGTATCTTTCAATTGGTGTAGGCTTGAAGGGGGAATTTGTTCAGTATTCTGCAGGGTTAAAACTTGGCGTTGGTCTTGGAACAGATTACCTCGTTATATTTCTGGCTTCAGGTTTGATGACGGATGCCTATCACAGTGTAAAGGATGAATCGAAGGATGAGCATGTGGGGCCGGGACTTGGTGTGCCATTAATGCTTGGGATTTGGGTCGATCCCATGCCGGGACTTTATGTGTATATGATGGCAGAACCGAGCTGGTCATTCTGGGGCGGAGATAGAAAAACAACGCCATTTGTTCCATTTAACTGGGCCTGGGAACTGCGTTTAAGAGGTGGTATAGGGTTCGACGTCTCTAAGATTCATATCCGCATCGATTATACATTTCACCAGGTTGATCCCTATAGCTGGCATGTGATTTCGATAGGATTCGGGTATTCCAGCAAATCGATGGCTGAACTGGGCAAGGCTAAAGTTTTGAAGGAATAATATGCAATGTGCAGTTATTGCTGCATAAAGCTTAAATTGCCGCTGCAAGGCAACGGCGCAATGTCAATCGAAATGGTTAAACACAACGAACGACGAACAACGAGAAACAGAAAACAGAAAACAGAAAACAGAAAACAGAAAACAGAAAACAGAAAACAGAAAACTGAAAACAGAAAACTGAAAACAGAAAACTGAAAACAGAAAACAGAAAACAGAAAACTGAAAACTGAAAACTGAAAACTGAAAACTGAAAACATAAAGTGTTGCACTCAAAAAAAAAGCGGCGTATAAACGAAAATTGCAGTTTTGCATGATTTTCGTGTATCTGCTTGCGATCATCAGGGGTCGCGTTGTCGCGGGTGGCAATTCATCCGCATTCTTGTGCGTTATTGCACTTGGTTGAGAGAGACGGCTATGTCGAAAAAGCTTTTTGTGGGTGGTTTGGCCTGGGCAACGACTTCTGAAGGTCTGCATAAGGCATTTGAGCAGTTCGGTGAAGTTACGGATGCAAAAGTCATTACAGATCGCGAAACGAATCGTTCACGTGGTTTTGGCTTTGTCACATTCGCAGAAGATGCAGCTGCAACAACTGCTATTTCCGAAATGGATGGCAAAGAACTCGATGGTCGTACCATTCGCGTTAATGAAGCCAATCAGACAAAACCCGCTGGCAATGGCGGTCCGCGTCGTGGCCCTCGTCATCACGAATAATTTTTTAGTGTCGCAATATTTTATTAAAACCGCCTTTTTAGGCGGTTTTTTTGTAGTCTTTTTTCTCTCTCATTTGTTCTGCATCCTTCGACTCGTTTGGTGCTTTGGAGGTGTGTTTCGTTCCTTTAGGAACTTGCACATACGTTGATAATGCCCAGAAAAATGAATTCAGGTGAAGAAATACCTTCCATGTTTCAGGATGAAACCTGGTTCGCGATGAATGCGCACAGCGATGCCGAAAAACTCGCGCGTATGCGCGACCAGCTTGTCGCTTTTCAGCGCATCGCATCTACTATCGGTTCTGAAGCCAGTATCGAAGTCGTTCTTAAAATCATTTGCGATAATACAACCCAATTGATGCGTTGCGAACGCACAACGATTTTCCTCGTTGAAGAAGATGCAAAACACGAGCAATGGCTAAATTCCGTTATCGCTGAAAAATCCGGCGTTATCAGACTGCGTTTCGGACAGGGAATTGCCGGTACTGTCGCCCTTAAACGTCAGACTCTGAATATCAAGGATGTCTATCAAAACGCACTGTTCGATCCTTCTTTTGATAAGAAAAATGGCTTTAAAACCCGTTCATGTCTGGCCATGCCGATTCTGAACATACAGCACGAAATGCTCGGCGTCGTTCAGGTCATCAATAAGATAAACGGCTATTTCAAAGACGATGATGATGTCGAAATGCTTGCGTCGATTTGTTCCCAAATCGGCGTGAGTCTGACTCAGCATCAGTTTTACATGTCTTTGCTCAATAAAAATGCTGAACTCGTCGATGCTCGCGAAAAACTTCAGCAGAAAAATGATGAGCTCGACATGCTCTATGCTCTTGAACGCGAAGCCGCAACATCCCTCGATTTGAACTCCCTTATCGAACGCATGCTCGCCAAATGTCTTCCCGCATTTCGCGTCAAATATGCGGCTATTCTCGTGAATGATAAGACTCAAAAACAGCTGTATGCACTTCAGGCTGCTGCAAAATGTGAAATCTGTGTGATTGAACGCATTCCGGCTTTCATTTCTACGGCAATTAAACATGGCGAATGCATGCGGCTTTCTTTGCGCGAAATTCAGACATTGCCGGAACAGACCGAAGCTGTGTTTAATGTCGCTCTCAATGCCTTGCTGATTGCGCCATTAAATCATCAGGATATGTCCTGTGGTGCTCTGATTCTGGGCACTCAGAAACTTGCTCCGGGATGCTTTTCTGCTTCTGATGCCAAACTCGCGGCATTATTTGCCGCGCATATTGCTCCTTCCATTGCGGCTCAACTCGATCGCGAGGAAAATGAAAAGAAACAGCGCCTGTTTGTCATTGGGCAGATGCTTTCTTCTCTCCTGCATGACATGAAAACGCCACTCGCCAATATTTCTGGCTATACGGAACTTATGTGTATGCAGAATGACGAGAGTTTGCGCGCTGAATTTGGCGAAGTCATTGAGCGTCAGGTCAATACGCTCAAAAATATGAGCGCAGAAATTCTTCAGTTTGCACGCGGTCAGACTTCTGTGATTCTGCGAAAAAATCCTTTGCATGACGTAATTTCTCATTCCTTGGAACAGCTTGCTGTTGAGGCTGATAAACGACATATTGAGATTCGATGCGATGAGAAATTTCGCGGTTCAATCTATTACGATGACGATAAATTGCAGCGAGTGATCATTAATTTGACCAAAAATGCAATGGAAGCCATCGACAAAAATGGGCATATCGAAATATCGACGTATGCAGATGATTTTCATGTCTATCTGATGATTCGAGATGATGGTCCTGGAATTCCGCCGGAAATTGCGAACTCGCTCTTTGAGGCCTTTGTGACGTGCGGTAAAACAGGCGGGACGGGGCTCGGGCTTTCGATCGTTCGAAAAATCGTCGAAGAACATCATGCTTCGATTACCTGGCAGCCCGTAGAACCGCATGGAACTTCATTTATTATGGCATTTCCGTGTTCGTGAGATGTCTTTTGGGGCCTGCCTATGCCCGCTGGGCATACGGCCGGCATGATTGCCTGCCTATGCCCGCTGGGCATACGGCCGGCATATTTGTTTGTGATTCATGGAACAACTGCAGCTAAAGAATATTGAACAGAATTCGACTTCAGAGGCAGGCGAAAAGTCTGTTTCAGACACTGAAAATCTTTCAGCAGACGAGCATTCTGCTTCTTTCACCAGTAAAGAGAATTCGGCTGTAGAAAATGCTGCTGCAATGACGGCGCTGCCTTTTACGCCGCCAACGGGATATAGAGAGCTGATCCCGATTGGACATGGGGCACAGGCTACGGTTTTTAAAGCGCTCGATGTCTCCGGAAATCCAGTCGCTATCAAGTGTTTTGACAAGCAGTCATTTGCAAGCTGGAAAGATGAAGAACTTTTGCGTCGTGAAGTCGATACTTTGCGCGAACTTTCCTGCAGTGGCATTCCTAAATATATCGATTTTGTCGAAGAGGCGCGTTTTGCTTTTCTCATCGAATCCTATGTGAATGCGCCATCTTTGGCTCAACGCATTGAACAGGGATTTCGCCCTCAGTTGGATGATGTCATCTGTATTCTGAGAAATTCGGCATATATCCTTAAAAAACTTAGTGAGCGCCTCAATCCGATCATACATCGCGATATAAAACCAGCAAATATTCTCGTCGATGACGATATGAAGGTGTCTATCGTCGATTTTGGGGTGGTGGCCGCCATTCGCCAACACACCATGGGGATGACTTTTGCCGGAACAGCAGGTTACCTTGCTCCGGAACAGCTCTATGGAAAAGTGACTCCTGCGGCTGATATCTTTGGACTCGGGATGTCTATTGTTCATCTCGTTACCGGCGTCGCGCCCTGTGATATGGAGATGGAAGGACTGAGTCCGAATATCGAAAAATATATGCCGCTTCAAGTGGCGGATGCACTTGTCGTTCTTCTCGGAGATATGATTGAACCCGATCCGACTCATCGCATTCAGAATGCTGATGAACTCCTTGATCGCATTGATAAAATCGATTTGGCGGCTAAAATAGTTCGCAAACAAAAAGAGAAAATTAAAAAACTTTCAGAAGAAAAACGCATAGCATTGCGCGAACGGGCGCGTAAACGAAAGGAAAAACAATTACGTGAACTTGCCCTCAGAATTGTCGGTCCAAAGGTTAAAGTTCGTAAGGATGCCTTTAAAAAGATCAGAAATATCGTTCATAAGCGTGTGATAAAATACATGGACATCTATCACATCGCTTTGACAAACGGACTGATTCAGCTGGGGATCATGGCTTTTGTTCTGATTGGTGCATGTCTGTGCGATCTCACTCTGTCATCCATTTTGAATACCTGGTCGCCGGTTTTTAAAACACACATAGGGGACTTCGCCACGCTGGCTTCGGTATTGTCTTGCTGTATATTGGTTGTATTAAGTCATAGCTGTAATCGTGGTCTCATTAAGCGCGACGACAACTGTTCGTATCTTAAGCAGATGCGTGGTCGATTTCATACTCTGAACGATATTTATCGATTCTCTTTGACGGGGGAAAATTCTGATCTCGAGGATTTGTGTTGTTTAGAGCTTCTTGCGAATCTGCATTGGGAAATGTCTTCAAAAAAGGTTCTGAATTTTCAGGAATGTGAAGAAAATAATGATGCTGATGATGAAAAGACCAGCGAATTGAAGAAACAGACGGCTGATGCTGCTGAAAAGAAAGAATTGGATAATGCCTGTTTGACTTCAGATGAAAAAACAGAATTGATACAAAACTCCTCAAAAAGCGAAGAAGTCATAGAGTTTCCTCCGTCAGAAAGCCCCAAAAGCGAAGAAGTCATAGAGTTTCCTCCGTCAGAAAGCTCCAAAAGTGAAGAAGTATTGGAAGATGAACTGGCACAGGAGGAATTTTGTATCGTTTGTCCGCCCAAACCTGTCAATATTCGTAAGCTACTGTTCTCTGGCTGGCCATTGGCTGTCGTTTTCGTGTGTGTGTTGGGGATAGCACAGTGGGAATATGAGTATATTTGGGAAGGGGATCTGCTCATGCTGTTGGGGTATTTTTCGATAAATTTTGTGGCTTTGCTGCTTCCTGTCTTTATCTATCTGTATTATTGGAAAACACGTGGTTCTGGAAGTGTTCAGTATCAAAAGAAATTTGATGATTTTTATGTGCGTTTTCTGCGCAAATGCAGAGATGCCAAACCGGCGACTTTTCACGACAATGAGCTGAAATAAGATGGAAGAACTCATCGATAAACTCTACGAAATCCGAGATCTTTCCGATGATGAATTGGCATGTGTGATTGGTGCGGATGATTTGATTTCTGCAGAACAGGCCAGTGGAAAAGTATTGTTCCAAAAAGCGATGATGCGTCGCCGCGAGTATTATGGCAATCGGGTGTACATTCGCGGGCTGATAGAATTTACGAATTATTGCAAAAATCAGTGTTATTACTGTGGTTTGCGGGCAAGTAACAGTTGTATTCATCGATATCGCCTGAGTCATGATGAAATATTGGCGTGTACGCATACAGGTTATGCACTTGGATTTAGAACATTTGTGCTTCAAGGCGGCGAAGATCCATGGTTTACGGATGAGCGCATGTGCGAGATTGTGCGCGACATTCATGCGGCACATCCGGATTGTGCGATTACATTGTCATTAGGGGAACGAACTCGCGGGAGTTATGAGGCTTTGTATGAAGCCGGAGCAAGGCGATATTTGTTGCGCCACGAAACGGCAAACGATGCGCATTACGCGAAGTTGCATCCTGCGAGTATGAGTCTTGATAATCGCAAGAAATGTCTGTTTGATCTTAAATCGATTGGTTATCAGGTCGGATCGGGATTTATGGTTGGTTCGCCGGGGCAAACGGTTGAAAATCTGATTGCAGATTTGCGGTTTTTGCAACAACTCGAACCGGATATGATTGGTATTGGGCCATTTTTACCGCAAAAAGAAACGCCATTTGCGAACGAAACGGCTGGAAGTCTGATGCGGACGGTTCGGCTTGTCGCGATTATGCGTTTGATGTTTCCATATGCCTTGATTCCATCGACGACAGCCCTTGCGACACTCGACGAGCATGGGCGAGAAATGGGGCTTTTAGCTGGTGCCAATGTCGTCATGCCGAATTTGTCACCTCTTCGTTGTCGCGCGGATTATGCGATTTATGATAACAAGGCTTCATCGGGTGAAGAAGCTGCTGAATCGCGCGATAAATTGGCTGAAACACTTGCCAGTCTTGGGCTTGAACTCGTCGTTGATATTGGCAATGTCAAAAAATGAAAAAAGTCGGCACTGTCTTGTAACAGGCCGACTTTAATATTGTTGGAAATTTGTTTTAATTATTTATAGCGTTTGACGGCATCTTCGAGGCCATCGTCTTTTGTGCCTTCACCGAGGGCAACGAATTTCCACATATCATCGCTGTATTGAAGTTCACCAAAGATCATGGCTGTTTTATCGCAATAATCGCCACTCAGATCGAAACGGCAGATTTCTTCTTTTGAATCGTTGTCGACGAAACGGATGAAGGCATTTTTAATCATGCCGAAATTCTGTTTCTTTTGAATGGGATTGAAGATGTTAACGATGAAAATGAGTTTGTCGTATTCGCGGGGAATGTCGAGTGGATGAATTTCGATTTGTTCGTCGTCGCCATCGCCCTTACCGGTTTTGTTGTCGCCTTTGTGTTCGATGGCACCGCTTTTGTGTTTGAGGTTTTCGAAGAAGACGACGTCATCCAGACCGGCGACTTTTCCATCTTTGCAGAGAAAAACGCTGGCATCGCAGTCGATTCTATCGGGTTCTGCACTGAAAAAGCCAAGAATTCCGCCTTTCTTTTTGACAGCTGCATCCCAGCCAAGTCCAACAGTCAGGCTTTTTAATGCATTGCCATTGGCATCACACAGTTTGAAGGATTCACCGATTTTCAGGCTAACAGACATATTGCTCACTCTCAGAAAAGGCCATAAGCCGGTTGATAAGATATTGTTAGATTCGAAAAGTCAGGAAAGACCGTTCGTTTGAGACTATAATTATACATCAGAAATACGCATGAAGTAAAGACATGGCATATTGAGCGTGTTGAGGTTCTTTCCACCTCCCCGGGGGCTCTCCCCCTGGGACTCAGTTCACAATATGAAATGAACTTCGTTTCCCGAGCCTTCCGGCTCTCCAACTCGTTCATTTCATTTGCTCACTGGGCTCTGCGATGCCAGCCGCCCACCGGACGGTCAGCTTTTCGGCCCCCCATTCCGGTAAAAACCTAGATT
>JAZRWV010000351.1:0-12513 GCA_045599925.1 Myxococcota bacterium | reverse complement strand
TCCCACTACCAGGCGGATTCTGGTCTTTCACCCGTTAGAACGTGCGCTCGCCGAGCGCAGCAAAAAAAAAAGCGGCGCGTATTGGCATTGCCAATAGCGCCGCGAGCCCGGGCGTATTCGGCGAAGCCGAACAGCCGGGCCACAACAAGAAATAATGAATCGTTATTCTACCCCATCGGGAAGCCTGAATTATTCGGCAGACCCGGCGAATATAGATTCTTCACGCCGTTTTCAATGGTTTTTACCGAGGAATGCGGAACCAGCTGTTCGTCGATGGAATTGCTGGCTTCATCCTTATCACGGCCGGCAGCTGTACCTTTCTCTGTCTCGGGAACGATTACGGAATGAACAACCGTGCCATCCGCACGTTTTACGAGTTTTACCGAGCCTGATACAGCATTAACAGCCGTATCAATATTATCAGAATCCAGCTGTTTAGCGTCGATATCAAGCGCGGTCAGATTCTGGCCAGCCTGATGCACGATGAGATATGTTTTTGCAGGAATACTGCCCTTGAGCTGAATTTCATTGCCTTCAAAGGTCAGTGACAGATTGTAGAGCTGCAAAGCTTTATCCGTTGTATTATAGAGTTCTATATATTTGAGCTGTTTATTGTTGGAGTGTTCCATCTTCGCGTCGGTATTGGGATTGGAGAACACTTCATTAATGATGATATCACCAGCTTCTGCACTGTCTTTACAGTCGATATCGGCGCAAATCCCGTTGACGCAGTTATAATATTCACAATCATTATCCGACCTGCAAATTTTCTCCACGCCGCAGGTAGCACCGCATCGACCGCCGCAGTCAACATCGGTTTCATCGCCATTTAAGGCACCATCGCTGCACGAAGTGCATACACTGCCATCACAGAAACCGCTGCTGCAGTCATTTTCTGAACTGCAGGTCATGCCGTCTGCGCATTTTTCGCAGGATCCGCCGCAGTCAACATCAGATTCATCACCGGAAAGCACGCCATCCGCACAAAGATCGACCTTGATGCTGCACAGGCCGTTGTCACAGAAATCACTTTCGCAGTCTGCGTCGATTTCGCAGACTTTGCCATCGGCGCATTTTTCGCAGGATCCGCCGCAATCGATGTCTGTTTCATCGCCATTTTTCTTTTTATCAGCGCAGGAGTCTTCATCTTTCACAGTATTTTTGCTGCAGACTCCTTTTTTGCAGACATAGCCAGCATTGCAGTCATCATTGGATTTGCAGCCTGTATCATCATCGACATCGTCGGAATTCTTTTTTTCGACGCAGCTGCCTTCTTTGCATATTTCTCCATCATCGCAGTCACTCGAATCGGTACAGGACGGGTTAATATAAATAACATTATCGTGGTCACAGCCATTCAGACAGAAGCAGGCTATGATTGCCAAATTCGCCAGAATACTTATTTTTTTCATCATATGTTCCTCCGGAATGCGTTTGAAAAAGTCAGATTATATATGCGTAATTACTATTTATTTTGGGCAAGCCATGCGTCACGCATTTTCTTTCCTTTTCCCTCCGGGTCCATAAATGTATCGCGGCCGCTGTTGTCGCCAGGGAATGCACCGGTGCTCCGATAGTATTTGTACATCGAGGTTCTTGCGTCATTTTCAGACTTATTAAGGCGTTTGGCCTGTTCTGCAACGAACGACTGCGGGAAATAAACATCAAACATGTGTTTGCCATGAATGGCACCACCAGCTTCTTTGCCATAACAGCGAGCGGCATAATTCCCGGAAAGGTGACCGGCCGTCGTATGACCGAAAACGGTTGCATCCGGCCCCATTTCTGCGGAAAGCAGCTGAGCAAATGACCCTTTGCCGCCCGTAAAAGGATCCTGTTCCTTGATGATATCTCCGGAATAACGTTCATACCAGTTTTCATTGGTATCAGAATTTCTGGCTGTACTGCAGGCATAGAGCTGAACACGGAGCGATTTTTTATTCAGATATCCGTATGTTGTCTTACCAAAATCCGGAATATTATCCTTGTGGAAATAGTTGGAACTGCCGCCGCCCAGATTCAGAGCATACGTCAAACCATGTGTCATCACGGTCAGATTTTTAATCTGCGAAGCCTTACTGTCATCAAAACCTTCGCGCGGATGATCGGCGAGGCATTGAACAACGGATCGCCCGGTTTCCAGAATGCCGTTTTTGAGCTCCGTGTATTTTGTTATTTTTCTGTATATGTCTTTATTGAGTGAGCCGCTGGCGACATTAAGTGTATGATATTCTTTTGAAAATGAATTTGCCTGGCTGTGAAATTCTGCGGCCTGATCAGAACCATTATAGGCAAAAATGATGTTATAGCCATCCGGATAGTTGTCGCGGATGAAATCGGCGAGTTCTGCAGAGCATGTGGCAGGCGCAGCCGTGGTCGGCGCCAGATCGGTATCGGCGCGATAAATCCAGCCGTCGCTGTCACCATATTTGACGTTAAGCCATCCGCCCTGTTCGCTGATAACCTCAATCGTTTTGCCATAGCGAAATCCACCGATGCGGTCATACCATGCGCCGGGACCATTTCGGACTGCAATTGCCCCTTTGGTGACTTTTGCAGATGAGAGCGCTGATTCTGAAGTGCCAAAGCCGTTATCCAGCTCCATAGATTCATCATCGCTGCATGAACTCAATACCAATCCGATGAGCATTGCCATGCAAATCGCTGCAGATTCAAACGTTCGAAATCGTTTCATATGACCTCCATCAGTTAGCGATACCTTTCAGGTAAAACCTGAGAATCCTCCAGATTTCAATAACCTTTTATATGTCAAATAACAACCCAATTTCTGCAGATTCAGCCTGATTTTATTACCTTTTCACAGCTTCGGCTATTGCTTCGCAATACGCCTCGCCAAAATCGGCCTATGCCTCCGGCATACGGCCTCTAGCGCCCGGCTATTTCCGCTCCACCGTGGCTGCGTTGCGTGCAACGCAGCTACACGGGGACCGTCAATACGCCGGGCGGCGCTTCGCGCATTTCATTTCAGGCATTCCCTGCAAATATGATATACTACCCACGGCAAAGATTTATGCATCCGTTTGTGGGGGTTGACCATGGCTAAGAAAAAATACCCGATCGGCATTCAGACATTCGAAAAATTGCGCGAAAATGGCATGTACTACGTCGATAAAACGGACATGGTCTACGAACTCGCGAAGGAAGACAGCTATATCTTCCTTGCACGCCCGCGTCGTTTCGGCAAAAGCCTGCTTCTGTCCACACTCCAGGCTTATTTCGAGGGCAAAAAAGACCTGTTCAACGGACTCGCCATGGAACAGCTCGAGCATAACTGGACAAAATATCCGGTGCTACGGCTCGATTTTAACGGCGCGAATTACGCCGCAGACGGCGAACTGAAAGACAAGCTGAAATATCAGTTCATGCAATGGGAAGAAGAGTTTGGATTATCCCACCAGGATTTGGCTTTCAATGTCCGCTTTCAGCGCATAATACAAGCCGCCCATGCCAAAACCGGTCAAAAAGTCGTCATTCTAATCGACGAATACGAAAAGCCGATTCTCGAAGCGATGGACCCCCCTGAACTTCAGGAAAAACACCGAACAACTCTGCGTGGTCTTTATGGCAATCTGAAAAGCGAAGATGCCCATATTCGGTTTGTGTTCATCACAGGCGTGAGCAAAATGGGAAAACTCAGCGTTTTCAGTGAACTCAATAATCTAAAGGACATTTCTCACACTGATCGTTTTGCTACACTCTGCGGTATTTCTGAATCCGAAGTGCTGTCTCAGTTTGCTGAAGATATCGAAGCGCTCGCTGAAAAGCAGCAAATCTCGGTTGAAAAAGCAAAAGCGAAGCTCAAAGAGTTCTATGATGGCTATCATTTCACCGCTAATGGTCCGGGGATGTATAATCCGTTCAGTCTGCTCAATGCATTTGACAGTCTTCGCTTTAGCAAATTCTGGTTTGCAACAGGTACCCCAGATATTCTGGCAAAACTGCTTCGGAAGACTCACTGGCAACTCAAAAAATTGAATGACATTGCTGCAACAGAAAGCCAGTTAGATTATCTCGACTTTGACAGCAGTGATCCCATTCCACTGCTGTATCAGACAGGGTATTTAACCATAAGTTCTTACGACCAGGAGACAGACATATATACCCTGAGTTATCCCAATCGTGAAGTTGAGGAAGGTTTCTTAAATTACCTGCTTCCGTTTTATGCAATGCCTTTTCAGGAGTCACCTTTCACTGCTGTCGGTTTTGTCAAGGAACTCGATGCCGGAGATGTCGACGCTTTCATGAAGCGCATCACTGTACTTTTGGCCGGTGCACCTTACGACATCAGCTACGACCGCGAACTCCATTTCCAGAATTTTATCTATTTATTGGCCACCTTGACAGGTTATTACGCCCACGCAGAATATAAGATTGCCAACGGACGCATCGACCTGCTCATGGAAACCAAAAATTGTTTATATATCTTTGAATTTAAATACGACAAAACCGCACAGATCGCACTCGATCAGATTAAAGAAAAAGATTATGCATTACCATTCACACTGGGACGCAAGACGACATATTTGATTGGCGTCAATTTTTCGCACGAAACGCGGAATGTCGACGGATATCTCGTCGAAAAGCATGAAATCTAAACAGAGACACCAAATAGCAAAACTTTCATACCAAACGGAGATATCATTGATGAAAAAAATTATTTTTATGATTCTTGTTATATTCGGACTTTTGTGCGCCTGTTCAACCCAAAACAGCAATCAACAGCAAGCATCTGATGTAATAACAAATGAATCACCTGTAATAACAAATGAATCAGCTGCTTCGCCTGCACAAAATTCCGACAACACGGATGCAACCAACCCCATTGACGAAATTGCAGTTTATAAGGCCTTTGTAGATACTTTTGATAAAGGTAGAGATGGCATGGAACATCACTTTCGTGATGAACTTAATGAAGAAAAGTTAAAGGCACTCATTGCTGATCACCAGAATATTAATGCCAGAAATCGGAATGGAGAGACGGCTATCATGCATACGACCAGTGCAGATGTACTCTCCGCTTTTATTCATGCTGGTGCTGACGTCAACGTTAAGGATAATGACGGCAAAACGCCGCTCATGCATTTTGTGGAAAATAAATGTTTTGTCGAATCCTTTTCCAATATGATGATTCAAAATCCGCGCATGAACTGTTTAAGTATGTATGATGACACTCAGGATAATGACATTTCCTGTGCTTCTGTATGTTTAAAAATTCTGATAGATGCCGGTGCCGATGTTAACGCCAAAGATAACGATGGTAAAACGGCAATGATGTATGTTACGGGACAGACAATGATTGAGGAAGAAAATGATGATTCATTTGCAGTAAAAACACTCATTGATGCCGGTGCCGATATCAATGCAAGAGCCAAGCACGGCAAAACGCCGCTTATGTTTGCTGTTGATCTGGCAACTGTTCAGGAGATGATCCATGCTGGTGCCGATGTCGGTGCAAAAGATGACCGTGGAAGAACGGCTCTTTTCCATTATGTCGATACGATAGCTAACGACGCGAGGCCCGCGGATTGGAATATCGTGAAGCTACTTATTAAAAGCGGTGCAAGCTTTAAGACAAAAGATAATCAGGGAAGAACTCCACTTTTATATTTTATCCAGAATAATGTTGATCTTGAGATTATCAGTGAGTTTGTAAAACTTGGTGCCAGTCTTAAAGTGGCCGACAATCAGGGAAAAACGCCACTCATGAGCTATCTTCAGATGTTCGATCCAGATTTGGATACCATTAAAGAGCTAGTCAAACTGGGCGCCAGCCTTAATGCAAAAGATAATAATGGAAAAAGTGCACTTGATTATTACAAAGAGCATTGTCAGGAGCACGAAGAGAGCGACAGTTCGGATGATAAGGATTCAGATGATGAGGAGGAATACGAGAATTCCCCAGAATCCTGTGATTATGTTGACCCTGAAATTGTCCAGTATCTGACTTCGAACGGCCATGCGCAAAGGAAAGCTCTGAGCAAATCTAAACTTTATGGCAGAAAATAATAAGAGCCAAAGGTGGTGCCCCGGCTAAGGCAGCCAGTGACGACCAAATGCATACAGTACCGTCTTTCTCTGCATCACGCGTTGCAATCACGCGTTGCAACGACATTAACCCCCGTGTTGGCGACATTGGCGATCACGATATCACCGACATGTACTGGCGCCGTCACACGGGTGTTTCGAATCGCCTCCATGACGTCAAATATCGCTGATTTGGGAATATCCGACGCCGTTTTAACTGACAGATGCGGATGTTCTGCGCCATCAATGGCCACGGTGATGACGGGATGTCAAATTGTGTTTACTTTACCTTTTCCTGACTGAGATATTTTTAATCCCTTATCCCGTATTGGCATGGGATTTCAGTAAGTGTCTTGATTGGGTATTTTAAACACCATTCGCAACACCATCGTTACAAAAGACAGCTCATCTGTGTGAAAATGCAGCTCGAAAACTGGACATGTGCGATCGACTGGGTCAAAAATGAGAATCGTGTGGATAGCAGAACACTATTGCTATTTGGGAGTTCATTCAGCGGAGGGCGTGTGATTTGGCTGTCGGCGTATAAAAATGATATCAAAGCAACGGTGGCGCAGTGCCTTTATACCGAGACGATGGAGACGATAAAAGTCGTGTCGTCAAAATATATATTAAATAGAGTACCTTATGTCATTGCTGATATATTATCGTGCGTGACCGGCTATCATCCCGTGATGCTGAAACTGTCGTCCGCAACGGGCTAATAAGCGTTGATGCAGGCCGATAATGAACTGACAAAGCGTTTTATTGAAGATGCTCAATATATCAATGAAGCGCCGTCAAGGACTTTGCTCGAATTTGTTAAATATTCGCCTGGCAAATATTTTAAAAATATTAAGACGCCGATTTTTGTGGCACGCCTATCGCCAATGGCGATACGGCGCGCAATTTCGCGACGTTGCGTGCAACGTCGCTACATGAGCGGCCTATTCGCGTCCCGCGAATCCGGCCTTTGGCGCTCGGCTATTTCCGAACGGCAACGCCGAGACGCAAAATTTTGCGTCTCTACGTGCCGCCGGAAATACGCCGGGCGCGGCGCTTTGCGCCTCGATTTTTTGCCGAAATTTTTTGCAAAAATATCGATTTTTCCGTCTTGACGGAATGAGTTTTTTTTTTATGAAAAAATGTCTTTTATACTGTGTAAAAGACACACTTATATTTATCAATACAAAGGGAAGTGCCATGGAGCGTGAATTTGGCCGCAGTGCACCAGACAACATGAGTACTTTGTGTGATCAATTTTCAAAATACTACAATTCGTATTATGGCACAAACAAGATGATGAATGGGATATTTTAAAGGAAAGATTCTTATGAAATTCACAACAAAAACACACCTTTCAATACTCATCGCAGCCCTGGCCCTTTCGCAGGCATGCGCAAACGTTACAGAGCAAGAATGCGAAGACAATACACGTCGATGCAATGACAACATCATTGAGACATGTGTTAACGGATACTGGAATTTTACAACGGCATGCAATGCCGATACTTGTACAATAGATGCTCAAGGCAATCCTTTCTGCAAACCCGCAGATCCAACCAACACCTGCCTGTCCAAATGCACAGACGGCATTCTCTTCCTCTGCCAGGATGACGGCTCGACTTCGACAGAAAATTGTCTGAATAAAAATATGATCTGCGGCATCCTGGATGATGGAACGCCGGCCTGTGTCGACAAAGCACAGACCTGTCAGTCGATCTGCAAAGACGGCTTCCTCTCCATCTGCCACGATGATGGATCCGTTTCTACACAGAATTGCGCCAATCAGAATATGATTTGCGGCATTCTGAACGATGGTACGCTTACCTGTGTCGACAAAACACAGACCTGCCAAACTACATGCAAAAATAATATATTGTCACATTGCCACGAAGACGGTTCCATTACCACCGAGAATTGCAAGCTCAGTGACAAGATTTGCGGATTTGATGCATCTGGCACTCCCACCTGCATCACCAATACACAATCAAAACAATGTGACCTCAATGGCACTGCCATGCAAATCGGACAGCAACTCTGCGATGCCGATGGAAACATCGCAACCTGCCTCGATGATGGTTCTATTCAATCCACCCCCTGTGAACGCGGCATTTGCGTCCAAAACGAGTGCGCAGCCCGCGCTTGCGACGATATCGAAGACGGACAAAACATCTGTAAAGATAACAAACTCATGGTCTGCGATGATGGTTCGCTCAAAGAAGCAGCCCACGGCTGCGCCCAAAACACCACTTGCCGTGACGGCCAGAATCAATGCTCGCCATACAATAAATGCGGTTCCATCGCCCACAATGCAACTGGCTGCCTCAATGGCAATGTCGTCACCTGCAACGACGGCACAACATCGCTGCTTACGAATTGCGTATCCAAAGACCAGTTCTGCGCCCCAAATCCCGAAATTGAAAACGGCTTTTACTGCAAATCCCCCGATCCAACCGACTGCGAATGGAACGGCGAACTCGTCGAAAAAGATAAAACCATCTGCGACGGCAATCTCCTCAGAACTTGTTCAGCCCTAATCAATACCGAATTTGATGAAGGCACGGATTGCATCGAACTCGATCCCAATAAACCCATTTGTGACACAAATCTATGCCGCGAAGAGAAATATTGCGGCAACAATTTGGATATCACTCCAGGCTCCATCGTCTGTAACCAAGACAAAACGAATAAAGCGGAATGCATTGATGGCACACTCGTCGACCTGACCGATGATGACGCCTGTTCTGCACGAGAAAATGCCCATTCCATTTGCATTTTCACAACAGAAGCCATCTGCTCCGATGCATGCAACGCCGGTTTTACCGACGTCAACGGCACTTGTGAAACCATTAAAACCTGCGATGCCGTAAAGGAAAAATATAACGAAACCACCAATACATGTGTATGCAATGATGAAGCTCATTACATAGGAGATGTCGGGAATTGCCAGTGCGAAACCGGCTACTTTGAACGCAAAAATCAATGCAAAGCTGGCTGTCTTTATGACGATATTGAATACCAATATGGCGACTCAGCCTGCAATTCAGAAGGCAAGCTCATGACCTGCCAGACAGACGGCACCATGCTCGATGCTACCTGTGAAATCGGCGTCTGCATCGATGGTGAATGCGTCACCCGCTCATGCGGCGATCTTAAAAATGGTGAATACCAATGCCAATCCGGCTCTCTGATGCTCTGCAATGACGGCACACTCGCCGCTGCTCCCACGCCTTGCACCGCAAATCAACTCTGTCTGGACGGCCAAAATGCCTGTGTTGAAAAAACGGTCTGCACGGCAACTGGCACAATGCTCAATAACAAAACAAACACCTGCGTTTGCAACAGCAGCAAAGGCTGGACTGGCGACGGCACAGACTGCCACTGCAAAGACGGCGATGTTCCCATCAATAACGAATGTGTCGCTAAAGCCATTTGCGACGAAAACAAAGAAATCTACAACAATTCGTCCAATACATGCTCGTGTGACTCTGACAAACACTGGACCGGCTCCGTAGGGTCATGCACCTGCGAAAACGGCTATGTTCAAATTGGAAACGCCTGCGAGCTCAAGAAAACATGTGACGCCACAAAAGAAACCTACGACAGTTCAACCAATACTTGTTTGTGCAACACCGCAAATCATTGGACCGGAATCGCTGGTTCATGCACTTGCGCAACCAATTACGTACTCATTGGCAACACTTGTGAACTCAAGAAAACATGTGACGCCACAAAAGAAACCTACGACAGCTCAACCAATACTTGTTTGTGCAACACGACAAATCATTGGACCGGAACCGCTGGTTCATGCACTTGCGCAACCAATTACGTCCAACTCGGCAACACTTGCGAGCTCAAGAAAACATGTGACGCCACAAAAGAAACCTACGACAGTTCGACCAATACATGTGCATGCAACACCGCAAATCATTGGACAGGAATCGCTGGTTCATGCACTTGCGCAACCAATTACGTCCAACTCGGCAACACTTGCGAACTCAAGAAAACATGTGACGCCACAAAAGAAACCTATAACAGTTCGACCAATACATGTGCATGCAATACTGCAAATCATTGGACCGGAACCGCCGGCAGCTGCACCTGCGCAAACGATTATGTTTTGCTCTGGGGCACTTGCGAACTGAAAAAATCTTGCGATTCAGTCAAAGAGACTTACCAAGCAGCAACAAATACCTGTGCGTGCAATTACGACAAACATTTCGTCGGTGAACCTAATGCCTGCCAATGTGAAAATGGTTATGTCCAACTCGGCAACACCTGCGAGCTCAAAAAAACATGCGATTCAGTCAAAGAAACCTATAACACCACAACCAATTCATGTTCGTGCAACACCGCAAATCACTGGACTGGTACCGCTGGTTCATGCACCTGCGCAACCAATTACGTCCTCATCGACAACACCTGTGAACTCAAGAAAACATGCGACACCACAAAAGAAACCTACGTTAGTGCAACCAACACTTGTGCCTGCAACACCGCAAATCACTGGGCCGGAACCGCTGGTTCATGCACCTGCGCAACCAATTACGTCCAACTCGGCAACACCTGTGAGCTCAAGAAAACATGCGATTCAGTCAAAGAAATTTATCAATCTGCAACAAATTCCTGTTCTTGCAATTATGCCAAACATTTTGTCGGTGCCCCCAACAACTGCCAATGCGAAAACGGTTATGTTCTCATCGGCAACGCCTGTGAACTCAAGAAAACATGCGATGCTGTTAAAGAAACCTATAACAGCTCAACAAACACATGCACGTGTAATACCGCAAATCATTGGACAGGCACTGCGGGAAGCTGCACTTGCGAAACCGGGTATTATCTCGACGGAAACACCTGTAAGCCAGACGATGCACAACATTGTCGAGGTATCGATTGTACGGCCGTTTCCTATTGGGCAGACGGCATTTGTACATCATCGGGACAATGCCAGGTCACTGAATGTAACGGAGATACGCACCTTTATATCAACGGAAGCGTCAATACCTGCGAAAACAACAGTCCGGAACATTGTGGTGTACACGGCAATGCCTGTGAAGATGGATACCCTTGCGTCAACGGCGAATGCCTCGGCAATACAAACTGTGGTGGCGAGACTCACAATACAGCAACCGATCTCGATCATTGCGGTGCGTGCAATCATCGCTGCAACGATGGCACGACATGCATTGTCGGCGAATGCGTAGCCGGTAACGGGCCTGCTTATTGCGGTGACTCAACCGTGCAACTCAATACGCCCGAACACTGCGAATCCTGCGCCCCCTGCGCCGATGGTCTTATTTGCCAGAACAACCAGTGTGTCTCCGGTCAGGGCGAGATGATTTGCAATCATATCGTCGTCAATTCAAAGAGCGACTCGGCCAACTGCGGTAGCTGTGGTCACGTGTGCCAAGCTGGATTTAAATGCGTCAACTCGACATGCGAACGCATTGCCGATCTGTCGACTGCGACGATTACCTGCAATGCCCAAACCGTTAAACCATACACAGATCGCAATAACTGCGGGGGGTGTGGTATTGCTTGCAGTTCAACAACTGCTTGCCATAATGGGGTTTGCACGACACCACAAGTTGGCGACATCATCACCTTCGGTCACTACGAACAGGATAACGACACGACCAATGGTAAAGAGCCTATTTCATGGCGAATCCTCGATGTTAAAGATGGAAAACACCTCATCATCAGCGAAAAGGCGCTCGATGAAAAACCATACAACACAACCCAAATTTCCATCACCTGGGCAAAGAGCACGATTCGTTCGTGGCTGAATGGCTATGATGCAAGTTACAACACTGTTGGAACAAGCTATACGAGTGACAACTTCATCAACACGGCATTTACGAACGAAGAAAAAGCCAAGATCGTCACATCCAATGTCCCAGCTCATGCCAATCCTGATTACAGCACTGTGTCTCCCGGCAATGCGACAACCGACAAGATATTCCTGCTCAGCATCACGGAAGCTCAGCAATACTTTACAAGTAATGCAGATCGCCAAGCTGATGCTACGCGCTATGCCGTCAAAAAAGGTGTTTTTGTCCAAGGTTCAGTTTCAGGAAAAACTTCCTATGATGGTTCATGCACAGATGTTCACTGTTATTCCAGCTGGTGGCTCCGGTCGCCGGGCTACTACAGTAGCTACGCCGCGTTCGTCCGCAATGTCGGTTCCTTCCAGGACAGTGGCGTCTTTGTCGACTGCCCTTCTTACGCGGTTCGTCCCGCTTTATGGGTGGAGCTTGAGTGATTAGTGGTTAGTGGTTAGTGGTTAGTGGTTAGGATTTAGTTAGGCAAACGAAAGCTAAATCCTAATCTACTAAATCCTAATCTACTAAATCCTAATCTACTAAATCCTAATCTACTAAATCCTAATCTACTAAATCCTAATTATCTAAAAGCGTCAGCTTTTGGGATAGCTTCTGCGTAAGCGGGTCGCGCAAAATTTTTTCCGAG
>JAZRWV010000350.1:0-7429 GCA_045599925.1 Myxococcota bacterium | reverse complement strand
CCCCAATTCCATGGGAATGATGCCTGGTGCCCCCTCCATCGGTGCCGTTCCAACTGCAGGTCCTGCATCCATTCCATCCAACAATGGAAGTATTCCATCCGGAAAAGTACCATCCGTCGCCGGGGTTACCGCACCATCCCTTGGAATGACATCATTTCAGGAAGGATCAGACGTGGCCATGCCTTTTGCTCCAGCTGGCGTCGGATTTGCCCCAGGAAACATCACATCACCTTCCGGCATCAATGCTTCTGCCAATCCAGCAGGCGCGGTTCTTGACTCCCCCCCGGATTCCGAACACGCCCAGAAGTCTGAAGAGCCAGCTTCACCACAACTCGATCTTTTGAATGAAATTCGCGAAGAACATACAGCCGTTCGCAGCGGTTTCGTCGAAGATTCCGAACCAGCCCCGAATGTCCTGGACGCTGTCAACGAAGTTATGCAGGAATCTGCGGACAACAGCAATGACGTTCCCAATGATGATGAACTCAAAGATGACGTTCCCAATGATGAAGAGCCTAAATACGACCCGGAACAATCGGTATTTCCAGGTCGAAGAGCACCAGTCAACGGACGAGAACGTCTTTCCGGTGATAGCTTTTCACCGGCTGTTTCCGGCATCTCGCGCCGCGCAACACGTGCAAATGCCTTCGGTGGACGCGCCCAATCTGTCGAACCCATTTCTTCCGGCTCAAGCACATCCTCAATCCCCGCTGTTTCTGCATCCTTTGCAAGAACAGGACGCGCCCCTGCGCCCGGCCGAGGACGCATCAGCTCTCATTTTTCACCCAGAAACCCAGAAAGTTCCGATAATATTGGAATCTCTGATGCCCCTCATGCTGATATTCCACAGGACATCTCCAATGATTCCCAAGTGCCTTCTGATGTTGCCGTTCAGGATGATGCGCAGTCACCCATTAACCCAAATGCATCCGACCAGGCTGATGCCGTCAACATGACAAAATGCGAGGACTTCATCCCCAATGAACTCGCCGAGGATGAATCCCCCATTAATGAACAAATACTTGATAATGAACCGGATGAAGTCAGACTTCCCGATTCTGCCCCAGAGCCTGTCGCAGATGATTCCGACATTCATTCTGATAGCGAAAACCATCAGGAACTCCCCGAAATTCAGAAAATACCTGATGTTCAGGAAATTCAGGAAACACCTGGTGGTCAGGAAATGCCTGATATTCAGGATATTCAGCAGGAGCCTGCTCCGGAACAACCTGATTTCTGCCAGAATGAACCTGAAGTCGTTTCAACGCCTGCTATTTCTGATAATTCAGTTCAGGCTGCAGCTGCTTCGAATCAGGAAATCGAGAGTCTTCGCGCACAGCTCAAAACCGCCAAAGACAGGCTCGAAGATTCCGAACAAATGGTCGAAATGCTCAACGCCGCTATGGATGAACTCAAAGAACATCATGCCAGCAAACTTGCAGATCTCCAGGCCAAAAAAGATGATGAGATTTCTGCACTCAATATCGCGCATCTCCAGGAATTGACCAAACTTCAGAACGAATCAGACAGTTCAGCCAATGCTCTCCAGATGCAGTTGAATGAACTTCAGCTGAAAAATGACGAACTCCAGAAACGGCTTGACGATATGGCGAAATCATGCGGTGATATGGAAAAATTCATCCCTAAATGGATTTCACGCTTCGATGCCCTCATTCAGTATGCCAAAGCCATGGAGCGTGCAGTCGATAAAATTCAGCTGGAAATCGTTGAACCCAAATCTTTTGAATATGTTCGTTCAATGAGCGACATGATTCGTTTCTGCGCTGACGATTTGAAAAAATATTAGTTCGCTTGCCTATGCGCTTTGCGCATACGGCTCGCCATCATGTCGGCTATTGCAAAGCAATACGCCGACATTTTTTTATTGTGCATGGAATGATTCCCCCACCTCATTCGTTTATTTGACTGAATCCAACCCGCATTTATACAATGGAGCATAAAACCACTTGCGGATAAACCCAAAACAAAAAGGAAATAAATATGAACGCAAAATTTTATATCTGCAAACACTGCGGAAATCTCATCGGAATGGTCCACAGCTCAGGTGTAACACCAGTCTGTTGTGGTGACCCAATGACAGCCATTGAAGCCAATACCGTCGAGGCCAGCCGTGAAAAACATCTTCCCGTTGTCCATATCGAAGACCATGAACATGCCGTTCGTATGACCGTCAACGTCGGCAGTGTCGATCATCCAATGATCGATGCGCATTATATTGAATGGGTCTTTTTAGAGACCAAAAACGGCGGCCAGCGACATGCTTTCAAACCCGGTGACAAACCGGAAGCAGTTTTCATCATCGACAAATCAGACAAACCCATTGCGGTTTATGCCTACTGCAATCTTCATGGTCTATGGAAAACCGTCATCTAAACATCAAAGCATAAACAATAAATAAAAAACCGCATAAATCTTGAATTTATGCGGTTTTTTTATATTTACAAAGCCAATGTCTATTCGCACTTCATGGCGAGTGTAAAGATTGCTCCACCCTCCGGGTGATTGTCGACCGTCAGTTCGGCATCGTACTGTTTTGCAAAATCCTTGACGATGGAAAGCCCAAGTCCAAAACCGGGTATACCGGAATCTGTCGTATTCATGCCCCTCTCAAAAGGTTCAAATATCTGTTTTCGCCACTCTTTTGGAATACCGGTACCTTCATCGCGAACAGAAAAAACACATCGATTGTTTTCCTTTTTAAGAGAAATATGAACAACCCCAGGCCCGCCATGGGTCAGAGCATTCCGAATGAGATTTGAAACGGCATTTCTATAATCATCTTCATCCACTCTGAGTTTCGGAATACCATCCTCGATATGAATATCGAGTCGATCCGCATTTTCCGGCGCATCTTTGAACGGCTGCAAAACCTTTCTAAGTGCCTGTTCAGGATCGATGCATTCATCCGGCACTTTAATGGCTTTATGTTGACGAGCATTGAGAATTTGCTCTGTCAGTCGTTCCAGACGAATGATTTCTTCATCCATATTATGAATGAGTTCTTCTTCTTCAGCTTCGTCCTTAAACCGGTGCAAAAGCAATGTATCCGCGTACATTCGAATAGAAGTAATCGGCGTTCGCAGTTCGTGAGAAACCTGAGAAATAAAGTTCGCCTGAGAACGATTATACCGATTCTGACGCACAATAAAGACAAGCGCCAGCAAAGACCCGGTAATGCCCCAGACCGCAAAAACAATGGTGAGAATGCCAAGAGCAATGTCACCGCCAGTTGAAAATGTCGCGAGCAGAACAATGCCCGTACTCAGATTTGCGATCGAAGACAAAAGTGCGCAGAATGCGATGATCCACGGCACACTGGAGTATGTTTTTAACGGCTGAACGGTTTTCATTGTTTCTGATACGATTTTAACAGCAGATCAAATTCCCCGATGCCTGTATTGATGACAAGTCTGACGGGCGTTTTAATTTCATCAGTAGCGAGCCATGCCGAAGCAAGTTTATAGGATTCGACATGGATTTTTCTAGCCGGATCGATGAAAACGCCACTCAGTGCGCCATAAGGCTCTAATCCGTCGCTTCTTTCGCGCCAGATTTCATATTTCTGGCAATGATAAAATCCATTTTCAGTCCAGACGTCTTCTTCTCCGATAACTTTAAGCTCGACGCGGTTAATCGTCCATCCATCATAGGTGTACTGAACATAGCTTTTTCCGATTTCGAGGTCCATAGCCCGAACAAAGAACACCCAGACGACAGAACCGATGGTGTTATTCGGCACAATATTGTCGCGTTTGACAACTTTGCCTTTCTGATGTCTTTCAACGGAAGCGATTTGATCATCGGGAAAGAACCAGGTGTAATACTCGCGATCGCGATCATTTTCATTGAGATGGAGATAGCTGTAGATAGTTTCCCAATTATCGGGATCGATATAGTATTCGGCGCGATCATCGACGCGAGCGAAGAGTCTGATAATGGAATTGGCGGCTTCAGTTGTAGCTCTTCCTGCGATTGGAATATATCGGGTACCGTCCTCAAGCTTGCTTTCGTAACCGACCTGAACCTGAGCATCTGCGACATGAGTTTTTGTGGCAACATGTCTGGCATCGAAAGTAATGAGTTCCCCCTGGAATGGGAAAGTGCCACGACTCTGATGTCGAATGGAGCTTTGAACGGTTTCTTCCATCATGCTTTGAGAGGTCGTAGCGCAGGAAGAAAACGCCAGAGAGGCGGCCAAAAGCGAAGTGATAACGAGGAATTTTTTCATATCATAATCCCGAAGAGAAACTCATTTTTGCGACAAAACATCGAAAAGAAAAGCGCGAAGCGCGGCGCGGTGTATTGGCCGTAAAGCCAATAGCCGCGCCCAAGACGGCCGTACGCAGAAGGCCGTTACCCCTTACAAACCGAATCAAACGATTTAACCATGCGTTTTACGCGTTCGACATCGACCGGATTGCTGACTTTTCCATCGACTTTCAAGGCTGTTCCAACGATTGCGCCCTTGATAAAACAGGCATAGTTGGCGAGGGTTTCAGCTTTTGTCCCACTGCCAAGAAGCACCGGTTTGCCGTCAGCCGCCCGACTCACCTCTTCCAACGTTCTGCGATCAACAGGCTCGCCCGTGCCGCTGCCGGTCACGATTACAGCATCGGCATGGCCGCGAAGAAGCGTATCTTTGGTCGCATCCGTCGCCGAAAGCGGGGCAAGCGGCGTCGCATGTTTGACGAGAACATCGGCCAGAATCGCAATGTGATTCGCGTTCAAAAGCTGGCGATAGCGAAGCAAACCGTAAGCATCGCCTTCAATCACGCCCTGATCTGTCACATAAGCACCGGAAAGAACGTTCACGCGAATAAACTGAGCACCCACGGCAACCGCAATGCCCATCGCAGCCTGAGCATCATTGCGCAAACAGTTGATACCAATCGCGAGGTCGGGATAAGCCTTGCGGATTTTATGCGCAACAATGGACATAATGGCCAGATGATGCGGCGGCATCGGTTGATCCGGCGTCCCTTTGGGGAATGGCGCCGATCCAAAATTCTCAATGATTAAAGCAGAAATGCCGCCTTCGACAATGGTTTTGGCATCTGTCATCGCAAACTCGATAATCTCATCGAGACTGCGGCCATCATAGCCCGGATCTCCAGGAAGTGCGGGAAGATGAACGACACCAATCAGACCATGCGGAAACCATTTTTCCATAGTATTCTCCTGTTTTTATACCGATTCACACGCCAAATAGGATTCCAGAATGACGTGATATTGAGGATCAAACTGTAAAAATTGACTGTCGAGCGGAAGCGTGTCGAGTCTTGCATATTTGAATTCGGATGAAAGCGCATCCCAAACGCCGTTCAAACGGCGAATAATGCGCAAAAACCGAACAAACAGCTCATGATTTTCGTCATCATTGGCAATGGAATAAGCCGTTGCCTTGACCAATTTTAAACTATAGCGAACAAAATACGCAACGAATTGATTTGCCGGTGTCAGCTCGCGACGGACAACTCGTCGATCAAAGACTTTCAAAAAACGCCACTTCAAATTGTGACATTTGAAATGACTCATTCTGTCTGTCAATGCCAAAGCCCCGGGTTCAAGCGCGGATTTTCCGAGCAGGGACGCATCCATGTCATGCGCCTGCCCCACCTCGACATACGGCGTTTCCACACGAAGCTCACGCTGGGGGTTGTCACAGGCAGATCTCAGCGCAATCCATAAAGCCGGACGTTCAAAGATCTCCAGTAGCGATAACAGTCGTTCGTCGTTCATAACACTAGAAGAAGCTGGCGAGTCCGGTTTCGAGAAGTTGTCTCGTCATGCGGAAAAGCTTGTCAGCGGTGAGCGGATACACAGCTTCCTGCATCTGCATGCGTTTGAGAATGCCGGGAAGCTGGCGTCCATCGAGGATATCGGCGACGAGGTCGGTTGCAATTTCATGCAATTTTTCGAAATCGTGTTCATCCGTCAATGCAAAAGCCAGGAAAACCGGCAGAATCGAACCGAGTTTGTCTTCACCACCGCGAAGTTTGGGCAAAATCTTCGACGCCATACAAAAATCACCCTGAATTGCCCAGGTACTCTGCGCCTGACCGATGTAATCGAGAATTTCTCGAACCGTTCGATAGCCGAAATGCAGGTTTTCCGGGCGCAGAATTCGATGAATGGTCGAAAGAGCATCCTTTGCATCATCAAATCCCGGCCAGTCATGGCAGACACGCGCATAATCCATTTCGTTGAATTCCATGACGAACGCGCGGTCGAGGACTTTTGGCGAAAACGAAAACGTCGTTTCATCGACATTGACAGTTCCGATAATCGTCAGATTCGGCGTGAATGAAATTTTTGGAGGCACAATGCGGTGCCAGTCGGCGCCGCTGATGACTTCGTCGAGCTTGACAGGCATCTTGTCGAGCATCATGCCTGCATTTGCAGCCGAAAGGTAATGATATGCAAGCGCCCATGATTTATCCATTTTTCCAATATAAAGCTGTTCATGAACGCTGTCTTCCTTGCCGATTTCACTTTTCGGAGCACTGAGCGTCCACAACGGTCTGTTAAATGGATGTACCGACGAGAATTCGCCCATTTTAATCTGATTATCGACGAGCGTTGTCGGGCATTCCATAAGGCTGAGGATATCGGCGAGGTAGTATTCGACGCGCGCGAGGTTAAGTTCATCGAGAATGATGAAATGTCGCGGAGCCGCGTCGCCATAGGCGAGGAATTCGAGATAGGCGTGCATGGCAACGAGTGTTGCCGGCGTTGGATAATAAAGTCCCGTCAGCGGATTGTAATAACCCCAGATTTTCTGAGGGTCTGTCCAGTCGGGGCGAACCGGCAGAAATGCGACGCGATATTTGAGAACGTCATTGATATTGGATGCTTTGAGTTCAGTTTCGGAAAAAGCATCTTCCGGTTCGCGGATATCGATGTATTCGTTGCCGTTGTCGCCCAGAATCTCCGGCACAATGCCATTTTTAGCGAGTGTGACTTTAAAGGCCTGAGCCGAACCTTCGCCGCTGTATGAAAGGCCACTGAATTTGCCATTTTCAGGCATTCCGGCTGCAATACCTGCAGCAATTCGTCGTGCGAGCTGCGTTTTACCCGATCCGCTGATACCGGATAACAACATAAACGGCTTGGTTACAAGCGCTGTTACAAGGGATTGAACTACACCGCGTCTTTCTCGAATCATTTTGCGCCCCTTTTTCGGCAAAAATAAACCTTCACCAATTTATCATAAATCAATTGGATTCTGTATTCATTTTGTCGTTTTTGGGGCATGGCTATTGGACTGCAGAGACGTGCGACTCGCACGTCTCTGCAGGCCAATACGCCATGCGGTGCGGCCTTTGCGCTGGTGGCGCATACGGCCGCGCCCCTCCTCACATGTTTGCATCCGAAATCCAGAACATCGGGCGAATCCAGGGACGCGTCG
>JAZRWV010000349.1:0-26403 GCA_045599925.1 Myxococcota bacterium | reverse complement strand
ACGTAGCACGCTACGTCGCTACAATTATTGGATTTTGGATTTCACAATCCAATTCTCTCTATCGCTTTCTTCTTTTCAATTTTCAAAACCCTGACCGGCGAATTTGCATTCAGCCCGTCGGACGAGGCGGCCTTATACGCGGATTAAAGCCGCGCGTCAAATTTTATTTTCAAAAAATGTATTTTTGGCCGTATTGCAACGCGATAGGCCAAAAAATGGGCCGTATTGCAACGCAATAGGCCCATTCCCCAAAACAAACTCCAGCTATTCCTCTAAAAACAACCGCGAATAGTCCGTCGGAAACATCGCCGGATTTATTTCACCCTTAAAAATAGTATTCATGAGGTCCGGCGCAGGAACATTCCAGGCATAATGCCGGTTTCTCCAGTCGAATTCGAGACGGGCTGCATGAAGCAGGTGCCTCGATGGCGTAAACATCGGCGTATTCTCTCCATCCAGCCAGGATTTGTAAAACGCCTCTCCAAATAAATACAGCTTGTCCCCCATAATCGGCGTGCCATTCAGAGCCAGATGAACTCGAATCTGATGCTGACGTCCTGAATGAATGTCGACTTTAAGACGGGCAAATGCACCATGAATTTCCGCACATTCAGCATGGGTATGAGCTTCAAGCTCGCCAATTCCCATTGTAATGCGAGGCAAGACAAGCCCCGAAAATCCCAACGGAATATCGATGTCTAAAGACTTTCCGGGATAAAACACTGATTTCGCATTATAAACAACTGCTTCGTACTGCTTTTGAACATTTCTGGACAAAAACAACGCATCGAGCTCGCGACTGACCTCGGGGGTCTTAGCCATGACAAGCACACCGGAGGTTTCTTTATCGAGACGGTGAACGACATATCCCTGCGTTCCCAGGACAGTCTCGACATAACGCGTCAGTGTATTGTGATAAATATTGGCAGTCGGATGAACGGCCATGCCAGCAGGCTTGGAAAATACCCAGAAATCGTCATTTTCATCGATTAATTCGACGTCATCATACATCGGAACATCACCAGACATCGTCTGAGAGAGTGAAATGACGTCTCCTGAATGAATCTTGAGTGCAGGTTTAACTGTTCGATATGGTTCAATACTCACGCCGCCTGCACGGATACAATTCTGCGCCATGGATCTCGAAAATCGACCAATTTTATAGGCCAGATACTCGTCCAGACGCATGCCGTCCTCATTAATGAGAACGGTATACTGACGAATGCGTTTTTCCATACGGCTACGGTTGTTTTCTTCTTCTCAGAATGATTGCCGGGGCAGCAAACAGCACCAGTAATGCAGCAAATGGCGAAGAATGGTGTGAAGAGACGGAACATCCGCCACCGTCATTGCAAGCATTTTCACATCCGGGATCATCACAGTCGATAAGACCGTTGCCATTATTATCCTTGCCATCATCGCATATTTCAGGCTGACAGACGATGTTTATGCTGCATGATGGTTCGGCGCAGTCAATCAGACCATTGCCATTATCATCCATGCCATTCGTACAAATTTCAGGCTGACAAACCGTTTCTGATTTACAGGCTGGATCAAAACAGTCAATCATCCCGTTCCCATTGTCATCCTGACCATTGGTACAGTTCTCGATCTGGCAATAAATCTCGTTTTGACAGGACTCTTCTTCGCAGTCGATCAAACCATTGGCATTATTATCGATATCATCATTACAAATCTCTGTCTTACAGGTCAGTTCGTTGACACAACCCGGATCTGCGCAGTCAATCAGGCCATTGCCATTGTCATCCATACCGTTGGTACAGTTTTCAATCTTGCACACGTTCTGTTCAAAACACAGGGGATCATCACAGTCGACATATCCATTCTCATTATCATCTACACCGTTGGTGCAATCTTCCGGCTGACAATATTGAGTAGACGCACATATGGGATCACTACAATCGATATATCGATTGCCATTAACGACAATTGTGCTTGAACATTCATGGATACAGCTTTCATCATTTTGACAGGCAGGATCTGCGCAGTCAATCAGGCCATCACCATTATCATCAACTTTATTATTGCAGATTTCCTGAAAACACTTTTTCTCGCCAAAACAATAAGGATCATCACAGTCAATGAGGCTGTCACCATTATCATCGACTTCATTTGAACAATCTTCAGCCGTAGCAGCCGCCACGACATCGACAGTGTCCTGAATAAAGTCATAATAATCGGTCACAAGAGTCATTCCGTTGACAATAGTACAGTTTGTGTAACCATAACTCGTAACACCGGCTACAAATTCACGACCATTTCTCGTGATAAATGTTGGGCCGCCGGAATCACCGGTACACGTTGCCGAATCTGAAGCATCCAGATAGAGGATACCTTTCTTTGCGGTATAAGTTTTATCGATATTTGCCGAAGCCTGAGTACAGTATTTACTGCCAGTTCCCGATAATGGGCAAACAGCATAAACACTGCGGGTTGTTTCATTCTTTTTGCCCTTGCTTTCATCTTTCAGTGCTACGGTTTTTCCAAACCCGACAGAGGTCACCTGCACGCCGCCACTCGAGTCGACCTCACCTGCTGTAATTGCCAGTTCTACAGGCAATGCGGGTGTTGGAGTCACTGTTGAAAGAGGAACAGGCTTTTTCAGTTTGACAAGCCCAATATCATTTTTCAGACTGGGGGAGCATTCAAACTGCGGGTGAACGTAAAATTCTTCGATTGGAAATACTTCATCAAGTGCTCTTTCGTCGTATCCAATTCCGACATACATGTAAGGACGTTTTTCAATATTGCTCTCTTCACCCTCACAATCGGCAATACAATGACCTGCAGTCAGCACATAATTCGGAGATATCAGAGTTCCGGTACAGAATGTACCGGCGAGCTGTCCCCCCTGAATGAG
Organism: Myxococcota bacterium; assembly: GCA_045599925.1. Taxonomy (GTDB): domain Bacteria; phylum Myxococcota_A; class Bradymonadia; order UBA4248; family UBA4248; genus UBA4248. The sequence goes on along the minus strand of JAZRWV010000349.1, from coordinate 23,522 downwards.
AACCAAAGCAACAGTCGAAAGGCGGTCATTAGCATCAACCTTTGTTCCATTGACAACAGGAAGCTCACTTTCGCCAAAATCCGATTCCAATCCAGCTGGAACTACGGCTGAATCGCAAGCATTCATCAAACAGAAACCTGACATTAGAATCAGGCTTATCAGTGTTCTTCTCGTCATCTTTGTTCCTTTTTTCTTAACAAAACCAGCGGCAATGCCCCTAAAAGCAGCCACCATAAAGAAGCCTGTGTCGTATGGTTCATTGAGGATACAGAACATCCGGAAGACGAGCTGCAAGCCTCACTACACGATTCTTCTTCGCAATCCACAAGTCCGTTGCCGTTATTGTCAATGCCATCGCCACAGATTTCCGGCTGACAAAACAGATTTGAAATGCACATCGGATCCAGACAGTCGACCAGACCATTCAGATTATCATCCACGCCGTTTGTACAATTTTCCGGCTGACAATAAGGCTGAGACATGCACGAAAATTCCTGGCAGTCCACCAGACCATTGCCATTGTTATCGATATTGTCATTACAGATTTCCGGCTGACAAATCAGTTCACCTGCGCATTCCGGTTCCTCGCAGTCGATAAGTCCATTGCCGTTATCATCTACGCGATTGGAACAGTCTTCCGGCTGACACTTCAATTCTTTAACGCATTTGGGATCATTACAGTCGACCAGTGTATCGCCATTGTTATCAATGCCATCGTCACAAATTTCCGGCTGACAAATCGGCAATACAAAACACGAACGTTCATTGCAGTCAATCAGCCCGTTATCGTTATCGTCTATGCCATTGGTACAGTTTTCCGGCTGGCATTTTTTCTCATCGGCACAAGCGGGATCTTCGCAATCGGTCAGTCCGTTGCCGTTATCATCGAGTTTATTGCTGCAATCTTCCGGAATGCATTGCTTTTGAACAAAACAATAGGGATCATCACAGTCTATACGACCATCCCCATTGTCATCCACATCATTAAAGCACTCTTCCGGTTCTCCGGATGCCAAATCCGTGACATGCTCCCAAATAAACTCATAATAATCCGATACATTTGTCACCGCATCATAGCCGTTACACTCACCCATTCCATAACTTGTCACACCGGCAACAAATTCATATCCATCGCGCTCCACAAATGTCGGACCGCCTGAATCTCCCTGACACGTATTGGTCGTCGTCGAATAAAAATAGATAAATCCATCGCTTGAAGCATAAGAATAATTATTGCAATTTTTGCTCTTCTTCAGAGTATTTGAACAAACCGCATAGATTTGGCGCGTCGTCTCATATTTTGTTCCCGAAGAATTTTCATTTCTGGGATTCGTCTTTCCAAACCCAACAGAAGTTCCCATTATCCCGGTCTTCGAATCGACTTCAGTTGCGGCCAAAGCATATTTAGGCGGCAACGGCAAAGTCGGAGAAGCCACAGAAAGTGGAACAGATTTTTTCAGCTTCAGAATTGCAATATCATTCTCGATATCATACTCGGTGCAGATAAATTTCGGATGAGTATAAAATGCTTCTATCTCATAGATATTGCTCCAGTTGCCTTCATTCTGTCCAAAAGCCACCCGCATGCTTGAACGACTTGATGCAATGTTTATTTCATCGCCTTCACAGTAGGAAATGCAATGTCCAGCCGTCAAAACATAGTTCTGTGAAATCAGCGTTCCCGTACAAAATATCGGATATGCGTAACCATAATCCATGACGAGGGCGACCGTTGAATAACGGTCTCTGCCAGTCACGCGAGTTCCGTTAATAATCGGCAATTCCCGGATGGAAAATTCCTCCTGAGCAGGAACAATCGATGTCTGCAGAGAATCACAGGCACCTGCAGCACAGGAAATCAGCAGACTTAAAACAACAAAACGAACTTTAGACATCAGAATTTTTATCCTCATTCGGCAACAAACACTCTTCTTTATAGAGCATACAGCTCATTTCTGAGCCTAACTTTTTGTTGTTTAGCACCAGAAGCCGCCAAACTCAACGAATTCACCTATAGTTAATTTTTGCAACACCCTAAAATACAGAAAGATTCAGCAAATAATCACAGTTTCATGCCCTGAATCCAGAGTTTTGTGTTATCCCCCAAACAAAAAAAGCACCCGAATGGGTGCTTTTTTTTAACCATAACAATTTATTTGAGTTTGAACACGGTTTCGACGGTTCCGAATCTTAGGATATCACCATCTTTAAGGAATTTGCGTTCAACTTTTTCATTGTTGATATACGTACCATTGGACGAACCGAAATCGCGCAGCTCATAACGTTTGCCTTCATCGGTCTTAATGGCGGCATGTTTTCTCGAAACGGATTTATCGGCAAGATAAATGTCATTTTCGGGATAACACCCGATGGTCGTCATGTCTTTTTTAATAAAGAAAGTCGTATCAGCAAGAGGACCGCGCGTAATCTGAAGTTTTCCGCGATCCGGCATCTGATAATACGGACAGTCGGGAAGACCGCCTGAAAGACAGAACTCACCATTAAACCCAAACAGCTGTTGCGGAATGACTTTTCCACATGTTGCACAGCACACTTCCTGCGGTCCTTCGTCCACAAACTCTTCTTCATCGTCCTGGCGTCTGCGAACGATAATGACAACCGTCACGGCAATGCCGAGAAGCAGTATGCCGCCAAGAGTCAGCCAGAGCCAAAGACGATTTTTTGACAATTCCGGCCATGCGACCTGAATCGCAGCTTTATCTTCGTTCGTCTTTGTCTTAACGATGAGCTGCAGGTTGTATTTTTTCTGCTCCAGATAATTTTCATCCATATCGAGCGTAACTCTATAAATGTAACGCTCGAAAATGTAGTTATAGACATCATTCATCAGAACTTTCTGGAACTGATCCGTGCGTTCTGCCTGAAAATATGCGCCGCCGACATTCGTCGCGATTCGCTTGATCAGGCCGACATTGGTCATGGCTGCGGCACCGTCCGGGCTATAGCCGATGACAATAGGCGTAATATGTTCTTTTTTGAGTTGATCCGTGAAATTGCCGATAAGCTGAATGGCACGTTCCTGCTGTCCAACGATTGCGCCTTCGGCATCACTGATAATCACGACGTATTTCTGTGAAACGCCTTCCAGATTTTTCAGCAATGCAACAGCCTGCTGAAACGATGCGAAAAGGTTCGGTTCGAGGACTTCGCTCGTTTTAATCTCATTGACAGCCTTGACGGTTCCGCCGCTTGATGCGCTTTTCCACCCATCAGACTGAGCATTGACGTCATACGAAAGGAGGTTAAGCTGATCGATATCGCGATCAAAAAGCTGCAGCAATGAACTCAAATTCGCGCGAATGGCAAACGAATCTTCGGCATAGTTCTTGGCTACGGGGAAAATGAAAAGAACGCCGACGCCGCGATTGCCTTCCTTAAATGAAGCCATTTCAGATTTGACAACCTTGGGCTGAATGCCATTGATTAACACGCTGCAGTTATCCGGCTGAATACCTGAAATCGGCAGATTATCTGACGTTCTGAGCGAAAAATAGACAGAAACTTCAGCAGAAGCAGCAGGCGATCCGGCAGGCGGCGTTTCGACATATTCTATCGACAGATCGTTGGCCCACACCATTGCGGGAAACATAAACAATGCCAGTAAAATAAACAACCAGCTGGCCATCCTCTTATGCATGGCGATTCTCCAGTAGAAGCTTAATAAAAACCTGCTCAGTCACAAGCAGATAGAACCCCATTTTCTGTTTATCACATTGATAAAGAACACACAATTATCCCATTTATTGACAGTATCGCCGGCTATTCCCTGCGGGAATACGCCGCGCGGGCCGGGCTATAATAAATAATACGCCCGGCCTCCTTTTTTTTTCAGGGGCTTTTGCATCCAATACTCAATGCTCTTCATCAGGCTGCAAAGACTCCTGCACTGAGGATGAGCCCGACACCGCAGCCCGGCACTCCGCCATCCGCGAAACCCATATCGACACACCATACAAAAGACACATCGGAAGCCCGAGCAGTATCTGAGTCATGACATCCGGCGGAGTCAGAACCGCCGCCACCACAAATATCATCACAACTGCAATTCTCCAGTACCTCATCAGTGTCTTATGCGTTATCACGCCAAGACGCGTCAAAAAATAGCTGAAAATCGGCATCTCAAACACTATTCCAAATGCCACGATTAAACGAATGAACAAATCATAATACGAGGCCATTGAAATCTGTGCTGTCGCCGCAAATTCGTCCGTCATTCCGGCTGCTATCAGCGCCTGAAGTCCAAGTGGCAATACCGCCAGATAACAAAACGCCGCTCCGACTATAAAAACAACCGTCGACCAGAAAACCAGCGGAATCAATGCCCGCTTTTCATGCGCATAAAGTCCGGGCGCAATAAATCTCCATATCTGAAAAAAAACATAGGGAGATGTCACCAGAAAGCCCGCCAAAACACTCAGTTTGAGATAAACAAAAAATGGCTCAACCGGATTCAAAAATATCAGCTGGCGCGATTCTTCAGGAAGCGCTTCATAAATCGGACGCGCTAAAAACGCATACAGTTTCGTGGCAAAGGCAAAACAGACCATCGTTCCAATACCTACGGCAACAATGCTTCTGAGAAGACGCTGTCGAAGTTCGACAAAATGCGCAAAAAACGGCATTTCCTGCGCACCATTTGCCGATTTTTTCTGTAACGATTCCGTATCCGACATAACCCGCTTTTTTATTCCTGAACAGACAAACTCAATTCAAAAAGGCCAAAACATTCCGGCCTGAAAAACCGCCAGACATTGCGGCGCGTATTGCAAATAGCGCCGCAGCGCAGCTGTAGCCGGGAAAATCCCGGCAAAGCGCGCAAAAAATCAAACCTTAACCCGCAGCTGGCAAGACTTATCCTCTGCCACAGGCCGCGATAACTTTCTTACACGACAAAATGCCGCGTTTTCCCGTATCTTCTCGAACAGAACAGTCCGATGTGTCGCCATGCCACAAACCTCATCCAGCATAACACGACGTTTCGTCACGACCCGCGATACATCTTCCGGAAGAAAACGTGCTTTCGCCAACTGAACTTTACAAAATCCCGTTTTCTGAGCCTCAGACGTTTCATGCCTCTGAATCTGCCCAAGAGGACGCGACATAAACGGGGAAGGCGCAGCCACATTCGCCGGATCAACGACGTCAGATTTCGACATTTCATCCGGCAATTTCCGGGTGCCGTCCAAATTCGTTTGCCCCCGTCCAGTGCTTGCCTGGAACGATTTCAGCTCTTTTCTGGCCTCTTCAAATGCCTGATGGGTTTCATTCGTAATTTGAACGACTTCCGTCTGAGAATCTTTCAGTTCGTTTCCGGCCTGTTCAATCTCTTTTTTGACATCCGAAAGATTCGTCCTGATTTCGTTCAAATCCGCATCGGATGTGATGGCATCTTCGAAACTGGTCGCAGCACTGCGCACTTTTGCACTCCAGCGGCCAATCATTCGGGCCGCGCGAGGCATGTGCTCCGGGCCAAGAATCAATGCAGCAAGGAGCAAAATAAAGATGATTTCCGGAAGTCCCAGCCCAAACACTATTCGTATCTCAGGCCTTCAACAGGCGACATCTGCGTCGCCCACCACGAGGGATAAAGCGTCGCAAGAAAACAGATAAACATCGTCGCAAATGCAACACCACCAAATACAGAAAATTCCAATTTTACCGGCAGTGAACCGATCAAATAGACCGTCGAATCCAGCTCAAATTCATACAGCGTCAGCAGCTCGCAGACACCAAGCCCGCCAAGAAGCCCAAGCAGCGTTCCTATGCCGCCAATCAACATGCCCTGATAGATAAACATACGCATGATCATCCCGTCACTGGCTCCCATCGACTTCATAATCGATATATCGCGCTGTTTGTCGAGAACCATCATGATCAGCGTGCCGACAATGTTAAAACTCGCAACAATCACAATAAACAGCATGATAATCGTCAGCGTAATCTTCTGCAGATGAAGACTCGTAAACAGATTTCTGTTCAAGTCCTGCCAGTCGATGACTTTATAGCGGTCAAGCCCAGGATTATCATTCAAAACCGGTGTTACACCATCGCGAAGCTCACCCGTTTTGTTGATGTCTTTCACGCGAACCTCAACCCCCGTCACAACATCATCGAGATTAAAGAAATCCTGAAGTGCTTTATAATCGCAGATGAGAAGACGGTTGTCGTAATCGTAAAACCCTGAATCGTAAAGTGCGATCACGCGAAAACGCTTCTGGGTAGGTTCCATCTGCCCCGGACCATACCGATGTTCGCCAACAATTCCGCGACGCGGGGAAATCACGCGAACTTCATCCCCAATATTCACTTTGAGCTTTTCCGCCAGAACACGACCAATAATGACTGGCGGAACCTCCCCATCCCGTTCCGGAACAAAATGGAGATCTCCCAGGATTTCCGTGCGCTTTCCGTCATCTTCGGCAATGATATATTTGGCCAGATCGCTCACTCCCATCATGGTCTCCGGTTCAACGCCTTTGATCAGAATTCCGGAAACCTTCGAGCCAATTGCAATCATCATTTCATGAAAAATAAACGGCGCCGTTTCTATGATTTCTGGCGAATACTCCTCAAGTTTCTTCTGCACATCGCGATACTCGCGGAAGTCATCCTGCTTATAAGTCATCACGAGAACATGACTATTGACCCCGAGAACTTTGTCGCGAAAAACTTCTTCAAATCCACTCGCAACTGAAACAACAGACACCAGTGCCATGACGCCCAGACAGACGCCAACAATTGAAATAATGGATATGATTGAAAGGCTCATCCGAGTACGATTGAGCAGATAACGGAGGCCTGTAAAATATTCGAACATGAATGAACCAGCTTGGGAAAGTGCTCAGTTGAACAAAACTCGCCAACCAATTAAAAATGCGGTCTTTATCGCGTTCTTGCCCGATATTCAAGCATTCAATTCGACGCTGCATTTAACACCGCAACGTAAAAATGTTCATTGCTCATTGCTCATTGATTAAAACCCTCATTCCTTGAAATCGATATTGTATGGTGCTAAAAGCACAAAGATTTTTGGTTTTTACCAAAAGTTATTATTTATTGTGAATGTTGTACAATCTAATTCAAACAAAGCCATATTAACATCTGAGTGGTTTTTCAGATGCCAGATGTGGATTTTTAGCAGGAGTCAATATGCAGAACGCTTTTAAGCACCTTGCCACAACCCTCGGCGCACTGTGCCTCATCGGAACATGTTCATCGGCAGCATTTGCCCAGGACAACTCATTCGTTCAGGGCGATTCGAGCGTCACAATCGATGCAGAAAACGATGTTATTAAAAATGCCGATCTTGAAAAAACCGTTAAATCCGGTTTTGCAAGAGAAGAAGGCTGGTATCCAAAACTTCACATCGGTGGTTCGGCCCAGATGAGTTACAACAAAGACGTCGATGGTGTAACAGACGGCATTGCCTTTACGTTTGGCCTTCTCGTCAATGGTGCCATTGATGGCGTATTTGATTTCGGAACAAGCGGTATTCTTGAATGGCAGAACAAACTGGACATCGAAGAACAGATGACCAAGACTCCGACCATTGATTCCTTCGTGAAATCAAAAGATAAACTCGATTTCCAGACGATGCTTCTGTATCGTATTCCGAAAGTTGAATGGTTAGGTCCCTTCGCTCGCTTTCAGCTCACGACCTCCATCTTCCCGGGTAGCTACATCAGCGATAAAGACATCACGGTTCGCTACTATAAAGAAGATACCAAGATCGATGAAAAAGCCGACGACAAACTTCTGAGAACAACAAATCTTAAATCACAGGAATCTGTGAGAATGGCTAGCGCCGGTATTCCTCTGACGTTGAAAGAATCCATCGGTCTCTTCATGGATCCCTATCAGAGCGTTCCCGTCAACGTTTCATTTAAAGTTGGTGTCGCCGGCCAGGAACTCTACGCCGATGGCGACAGCTACACCTCATTTGACGATGACGATGATGATGCCTTCTACGATGTCCGCTATCTCGGTGATGGCTGGACGAATTCAATCGGTATCGAAGGCAGCGTCGACTTGAAAGGTGTCCTTGTTGACTGCTTTAACTGGGAACTCTTTGGTCGTATTTACTACCCGTTTGAAGGTAGTTTCGACAAGGATCTGTATGATGGTGCCGATCGCATCCATGCAGAAATCATGGCTAAAATCAGCGTTAAAATCGCCTCCTGGGCAAGCTTCGACTACAGCCTCGAAGTCAAACGCGATCCGTTCGTCACACTCGACTGGCAGATCACAAACAACCTCCTCTTCACTGTTGGATTCGATGTTTTCAAATAATAACGTTTGAAACATTAGTTATCTTAAAAAGGCGCATGCCCTCTAAGGCTTGCGCCTTTTTTTTGCGCATTTGATTGTGTACCATTTCTTTATGCATAAAATTCTTTGTTTAAAATCAGAATCAAGTTAAATTAATAAGCGTGTTGTTATCGAAATATTTTGTTAACTCAAGTATAAGGAGAAAATCAATGGCGATCGCAAAAACAAAGAAATCAACGCCATTACGGGTCTCTTCTTCTGCCAAAAAAACACAACCTGTCAGAAGAACTCCAAATCCGTTAGCCAGTGCCCAAACAACCACTCAGAAAAAACAGGCAGATCCAATCGGAACAGCTACCATAACCTGCAATTCTCTGAATGTGCGTCAAGGCCCCGGGACCTCTTATGCCCGTATTGGTGGTCTTACAAGAGGTCAAACCGTTGAAGTTTATGAAGATACCGGCGACTGGCTGAAAATCAAATATGGCTCGGAAACAGGTTATATTGCTCAGCAATACACAAACTTCAAAGATAAAGTCGATCCAGGTACAACAGATCCCGTATCGACACCAGATCCCGGAACAACCACAGAACCCGAAAAACCTGCCGAACAGACAAAAGGCAAAGTCGTCAATGTCACGTCTTCACTCAACGTGCGTTCAGGCCCGGGAACCAGTTACGGAAAGGTCGGTTCTCTCGGCCCCAGCGACACTGTCGTCATTCTTGGAAAAGAAAATGGCTGGTATAAAATCGAATACGCAGGTGGTGTAGGTTACGTTTCCGGCGATTATATCGAAGTTATCACAGGCACTGTCACTGAAGATCCTGGTACCCATGAGCCGTCAACCGGCGAAGGTACACCAGGCGGAATTTCTTCATCCAAAGGTACCATCGACTACAAACAATTTGATTCACGATGGGCAAGTCTTCCCTTTACAAGTTGCGGCGACAAATCTCAGACTTATAAGTCGAGTGCTTGCGGACCAACATCTGCTGCTGACGTCGTCTGGTCGCTTCGCGATAGTTCCGTCACACCTGTTACCCTCGGAACCATGTGCGTCGACAATGGATATCGTACAAAAGACAATGGTACCGCATGGGGATTCTTCCCATTCCTCGCCGGAAAATACAACCTCAACTGCACGACGACAACCAACATGGATACGCTTAAATCCGGACTTGCCAACGGCGGCCTCGCTGTTTGCTCCATGGGAGCGGGTTATTGGACTTCCGGTGGTCACTACATCTGCATTTGGAAATACGACGGATCAACCGTTTATGCCAATGATCCCGGTTCAAGCTCACGTAAATCCCAGAATGCAAGCGATTTCAAAAAAGAAATGCGTAATATGTGGATATTTAAATAGGCATTGCTATTGGCCTGAAAGGCGTTGTGCTCAACGCCTACAGGCCAATACGCAATGCATTGAACGCGCCCTATCTGCGATACGGGCGCGTTTTTTTATTTTTTAGCTCCAGACATTGCCTTTTGGATCTTTTCTTTATCTTCATCTGATATTTTAAGAAGTCGAAAAGCCTCGCTCAAGTCACAGTTTAAACTCTCCATCAGAGCTCGGATATTTTGAATGGCTTTTTTCAATCCACCTTCTTCTCTTCCTTCTTCTCTTCCTTCTTCTCTTCCTTCTTCTCTTCCTTCTTCTCTTCCTTCTTTAAACACTTCACGTCGATATGCTCTTAACGCTGCATTCATCTGACCTCGCTCCTTTTTCTCGATTTCACCATATTTCAAACGCTTAAATTTTTGAGCTATTCCCAAATCGTTCATATTTTGAGGATTGGATTCGAAAAGATCCTGCATAAGCAATCCGATGGGATCTCTATTTCGATACTCCCCATTAACATAGAGAATGTGAATGCCATCGTCAAAGTCTTTTCCAATAGCCATAATGGACTTATCAACACAATAAACAGGAATGGCGTTATCGGGATCATGGGGTTTGAAAAGATTCTTTTCAAGAACCATAATGATATAAACTTCCGGAAGTTTTTCCGGAGACTGGCCTTTTTTTAAGCTGTTTGCATCCAAAAGACTTTGATTCAATCGCAGTCTTTTGGGTGAAGCCCCTCGGTTATTCCTCTGAAATTCAATATTGATGAGCTTGTTCTTGGAATCCACAGCCAAAATATCAAGTTTAACGCTTCTTCCCCTAAGATTGGTGAGCTGTTTTTGAGTCGTCACACGCTTAATCACGATATCATCACGCTTCAGAATGATTCGGATCATTTTTTGAACGTTTGCACAATCACCATCAAAAAAAACTGTCATCATCAAATCATCGATAAGACGCTCTTTTTCGAGCAATTTTCTGCACAATTCCTTGTCAATTCTCCTTTTGCTCAGTTTTGTTTTTGATGCGCTGGGAACTTGAGATGTTTTCATACGATTCATGCAGCCTCCATGATGTCAGGCAAATTGTTTTTCTGCATGAGTAATATGGTGTGTTTATGTCAAAAACGGCCCTTTTGGTTGAATAAAGACATCGTTTTTTTCTGATTGAACTCACAGACTATTGCTCTAAACGCAAAACTTTTGATTTTTTAAAGTTTTGCGTTTTGGTTCAAATACAAACAGCAATGCGCGGCCGTATCGGTACCGATAGGTCGCGCTGCATGGCGTATTGGCCGGGTTGTAGACGCAAAATTTTACGTCTCTTCCCCCTCCCCCGGCCAATAGCCATGCCTCCAAAATCCCTCACCCATGCCCGCAGCATTTATGCACATCGGCGACAGACAGATTCCTGCGTTTTGCATAATCTTCCCACTGGTCATCCGCAATTTTACCCATTTCGAAATATCGAGCTTCGGAATGAACCAAAGTGAATCCGCAAATCGAAGCAAGCGGGCTCATCATCATGCTATCGGTGAGAGAAATGCCGATTTTCTGAGCATCAGTCAGACGCAAAATATCGCATTTTAGGGCATGATCCGGTGCAATGGGATAGCCACAGGCCGGGCAAATATAAGCCCCAAGCGGCAAAACAACCGTTTCATGCAGGAGGTCGTTCGCCGCATCGACAAGTGCCGTTGAAAGAGCAGACGCATAAAGCACAATTTCGTCTTTATCCATACCGGCGAGAACGAGATTTTCCGCACCAGCCATCGAAGTCGAAAGGGCAAAAAGGCCAACTGCGCCACCATTTTCCGGCACAAAATCCGACAAGGCCAGGTGCGTTAAATTCTTTTGCTGTGCGCGAAATCCGTACAAATTCGCCACAATACAGCCATTTTCATCGACAAGTCCGATGTCGTCCTGATGTCGTTCTGCCCGCATAAACGCTAAGTTTGCGCGAGTAACAAGCGTATTTTTTCCGGCTGCATGACAAATATCATTCATGCGTTCTGTCAAAATGCTGCGTCTTTTCTCGTCATCTTTAAATCCGAGTGTTTTGAGCAGATATCGATAATTGAGGCGAGTTTTGAGTTCATCGACAGACCACTCAAAATGCTGAATTCCCTTTTCAACTTCAACATTCAGAGCACTGAGCTGCACTGAACTGAATTCATATTTTGGTGCATTTCTTCTGGCTTCATCCAATGCAATGCATTCGATGTCTTTTTGCTCGAACTTGCGACGAACTTCGTCGTGATGAAGTTCAATTTTCTGCACATTCTCCAGGCGTGTTTCATCTGCGAGCAAAGTAGCGAGCACGCCGGGCACCTGAGAAGCATCAGCGACGTGACAAACCGTTCCCGGCGCATAAGCCGGCGCGATACGAACTGCGGTATGCACATCGTTGGCAGCCGCGCCGCCGACGATAAGCGGCACATGAATTCCGGCTTCATTCAAGGCTTTTGCGACATCGACCATCACCCCGAGTGACGGCGAAATCAGGCCACTCAACCCGACGGCATCGACATGATTCTCAAGGGCTTCGGCAACAATGCGCTTCGTTTCGACCATCACCCCCAAATCGATGACTTCGTAGCCATTGCACGAAAGAACGAGACTGACGATATTTTTCCCAATGTCATGGACATCGCCCCAAACCGTTGCGAGCAGGACTTTTTTTCTGGAAATCGACGCATTTTCAGAGGTTTTATCGATTTGCAGACACGCGACAGCCTGTTTCATCATGCGCGCGGCCTTGACAATCTGTGGAAGAAACATCTCACCACGACCGAACCTTTCGCCGACTTCATTCATTGCATTCATCAGCGGGCCTTCGATGATTTCGAGCGAAGACATCGAATTCTGCAGTAGCACTATATCCTGTTCAAGGTATTTTGAAATACCCTGAACGAATGCCATTTTCAGGCGATCTGCAGGTTCCAACGAGCTTAACTCGTCGATTTCCGACTTTTTTTCAGTCTTTTGAGGATTATTCAGCTTCATCCAGGCGAGTAAATTTTCGAGAGCATCCGGGGATGAATTCATGACGAGTGCATCGGCAAGACGAGCGAGTTCAGGGTTTTGCGGCTTTTTGAATGAGGCTGGATTGGCGATGACAAACGAAAGAACATCATTTGCATGCAGCATAAAGGCATGATGAATCGCTGCGCGAACATCGTCGCGGCCGCGAAATGCAAACGAAAGATTGCTCAACCCGCCTATGGTTTGAAGCCCGGAAAAGCGTTCGCGCATCACGCGGCATGTTTCGATAAAATCCACCGCCTGTGATGCGTGTTCCGGCATACCGGTTCCAATCGCAAGAATATTTGGATCAACCGCAATATCACTCGTTTTGAATCCGTTTTTTTCGACGAGAAGAGTGACCGCCCGTGTGAGGATTTCAATGCGTCTTTGCGCCGTCGAAGCCTGTCCCTGTTCATCAAAAGCCATAACGACGACGGCGGCACCGAGTTTTTGTATTTCACGAGCCTGTGCAAGGAATTTTTCCTCACCGGATTTCAGGCTGATGGAATTAACGAGACATCGCCCCTGACACTCCCGAAGCGCAGTGCGAATCACCTCAAAATCGCTGCTGTCTATGCAAATCGGATGCTTTGAAATCCAGGGTTCAGCAGCAAACCGACGCAAAAACTCGCGCATCGACGCGCGAGCATCGAGCATCGAATCATCCATACAGACATCTATAAGCTGCGCGCCGGATTTCATCTGAGAACGCGCCGTATCCAAGGCTTCGTCCCAGTTTTTCTGCTCGATCAGACGTTTGAATTTCTTCGATCCCGTCACATTTGCACGTTCGGCAATGACAAGACATTCCGAGCCAGACGAAACATCTTCCAGCCCGCATAAACGCATGGTTTTTTCGTTATTTTGACAAACCTCTGTCAATTTTCTGAATGTCTTTATCGATTGGACAGCTCTGGAAATGGCATAAATGTGTTCCGGCGTCGTCCCGCAACAGCCTCCGACGATATTCAACCAGCCGTTTTGAACATATTCAGCCAGTTTTTGGGCCATTTTCGCGGCATCATCGCGGTACTTGCCGTCGCCATCCGGAAGGCCGGCATTGGGATAACAGCTCAATGCGATATCATCCGGGACATTCTGCGCCAGAATCGGAAGGAATTTCGCCATTTCATCGACACCAAATCCACAGTTAAGTCCGATACTTAATGGGTGATATGGCAAAACGAAGTTCAAAAAAGCTTTGAGTGACATGCCGCTTAAAAGCCGCCCCTCACAATCAGCAAGAGATGCCGAAACCATGACCGGAACATCACATCCGGTTTGTTCTTTTGCCTGATTGTATGCATAAAGTGCGGCTTTTGCATTGAGTGCATCAAAGATGGTTTCAATCAGAATGACGTCAACCCCAGCATCCATCATTGCAATGATTTGTTCAGTATAAGCATTGGCAAGTGTATCGAAATCGATTTGACGATTTTCGGGATGTTCGGCATCCGAAGCAATCGAAAGACTGATATTGGTGGGCCCGACAGAACCGGCAACAAATACTGGATGTTCGGCTGTTTGAGCGACTTTTTGAGCCGTTTTAACAGCCGCCTGATTCATCTGAACGATGAACTTTTCGAGTCCGTATTCAGCCTGCGAAACAGCATTTGCATTAAATGTGCATGTTTCAATGACATCAGCCCCGGCATTGATATAGGCCCGATGAATGTTTTCAATGACATCCGGTCTTGTGAGCACAAGCACATCGTTGTTTCCACACAGGGCATGAGCATGATTTTTAAACATCATACCGCGATAATCCGATTCAGAAAGCTGATATTTCTGAATCATGGTTCCCATGCCGCCATCGAGCACAATCACTCGTTTTTTTAAGTCTGTCTGAATCATTTCGTTCCAAGTATCCATGCAAATACAGCCAACATTCAATAAAGCAAACGCCTTCAGGAAAAATGGCGGGTTATTTTATACCCGACAAAACACCAGAATGCCTTATTTTTTATTTGCGCGCATAAGCGCGAACATCACTGAATGAGTCGATGCATTCTCAGTTACAGCTGTAACCAGCCTCAACATTCATTTCATAATAAGCATTGACAAAGCAAATGATTATCGATAATTCCATTTTTTTGAGTATTTCTTGTAAGAAATTCTTACCATGAGCAGGTCATTTATCGCTTTGTCTTGTTTCAAAAATTCGTAATACCCTTTTTGAAAAGCAATTTTCAGTGGGTTTTAAGGATAGTTCAATGCAAAGTCAGAATGGTGCAGTAGCTTTTTGCCTCTGACACTGCCATTTTATGATTTGTTTCAGCTCAAAATAAACCGTCTTAAACAAATTTTCAGGAGACACACATGAAAAAATTCTTTCTGACACTTGGTATGGTTGCTTGTGCATTTTCAGCCATGGCATGCGGAACCATGCAGACAACAACGACAACAACTCGCGGTGGTCTTGTTACCGGTCATTTCGAAGACGCACAAATTGCTGTTAAAGATTTCGAACCCGTTAAGCTCGTCTTTGCATCAACAACAGTTGACAGTGCCAGCGGAGCCTTTATGACCTACGATGCACTGATGAAAGAAGCCGCCCAGGCCGGTGCACATGCCATCATCAACGTCGTCATCGAAGACGTCAAAGTCTGCGAACGCAACAACTCCAACTACAACACGACCTGTCAGACCACGCGTTATGGTTCAGCCCTTGCCATTCGCTACACCAAACCGCTGACCATCGATTATCTCATTTCCAACGAAAGACGTCGTCCGATCAACCCGGAAGCGACAGCCCCCAGTTCGGCATCTCCTAAATTCTCGCTGTTCGGCGGCGGCAATTCCGCGTCTTCTTCCGCAACTACAACAAACTAATTCATATTTTTAGCCGCGCGATCCTCATTTTTTAGAGCCGAAAGCTGATGCGCGGCCGAGAGGGGAGCGGCGTATTGCCCAAAGCAATAGCCGCGCGGGGGGACGCATCCCCCCGTCAATCCCGTTCCATAAAAAAGCCCTCAAATCGTAACTATTCAGCCGGGGCTCTGCCCCTGGGACTCAGTTCACAATATGAAATGAACTTCGTTTCCCGAGCCTTCCAGCTCTCCAACTCGTTCCGGCACATTTGTTCACGGGGCTCTGCGATGCCAGCCGCCCACAGGGCGCCTGCCTTCTCGGCCCCCTGCTTAAGGGCTGAGCCCTTAAGAATCCACAATGTTTAAGCTGCGATGCCAATATCGCAGCTTAAACCATATTTTCGTTAAGCAGAAATGGGGCCCCTTCCCCATTTCTCAGAAACTTAATTAGTGCCTATATTTCAATTGTTTTGCATTCACCCCCCGGCTGAGCTGTAACCTCAAATCATGAGGGCTTTCGTAACATCAGAAACGGAATTTTCCGCACTATTTCTGTGCAGGAGCTTCCTGAGCCGGAGCATTTGCATTGGCAGGAGCCTGGTCTTTTGCTGCATCGCTGTTTCCGCCGCCAAGAATGGCTAGTACAATACCGATGACAAGCCCGACGCCGCCGCCAATCAGCATAAAGCCTTTTGTCTTAACGCTTTTCTTTGTCTCAGCGAGCATATCATCAGCCGATTTCGTCGAAATAATCACTTTCGATTTACCGGCATTGCGAAGACGGAATTCCCCCATGCTGTCACAAACAGTACCGACAACGGTAATATTGCGGTCGAGGCCAATGATTTCTTCGGTGTATTTGATGAGTTCAGGCATATTTCCACCCATTCCCATCATATTGTTTCCTGCCATTCCAGTGGCAATGGCGGCACCGGCAACAGCACCGGCAACGGCATTCATGACATTATTCTGCTGCATGCCATTGTTCATCATGCCATTGTTCATCATGCCGCCGAGATTGAGCGACAAACGGCCGAGATTGAGCATGCCGTTGTTCATCATGGAATTGTAATTTCTTTCAGATTTATCAACGGTTTTGATGAGGCCTTCGAACGAACCGTTCTGAGGTTCGACGACGATGGAACCAGTTCCGTCATTGATGGTGAAAGACGGCACCGCACTTTCGCCATGGTCGAGTGTATCTTCGTGACGTCTCGATTTCTGAACCTGACGCTGATTGCCATTGGCATCCGTTTCGGTCTCCATATAGTACTCGGTGCGGCAGACCGTAACTTTGTATTTATAATAAATACAAGGCACGCCACCGATCGGGCTCACCAGAGGCTGCTGAACCTGCGGCTGCCCCATCACCGTAACATTTTCCTTAATGGCACCGTCATCGCCGATATCACTGAGACTGTCTTTGGTTTCCTGCAGCACGGGAATGAGTTCGCCGAGTTTCTGTTTGCCCGCGCCGGAAAGCTGTTCGAGACGTTTTTTCCCGCTAATCTGTCCAACGAGTCCAATGATGGCGACAACAAGACCAACGATACAAAGGAGAATACCGAGAATTTTCATAATAGAATCCTTATTAAAAAAGAGAGCTGCAATCTGCAGACAGCATTTATTTTTTATGGAGGCCGCCTATTGCCGCAGGCAATACGGCCGGCCGGCCGCTGCTATCGGCTGAAAGCCGATACGCATCGGCACATTATTATATAAAAAGCAGAGCCCCCAAATCATTACACTTCTTCGACTTCAGTACCGGCCATTCCAGCCCCGCGTTCACGTTTTTTCTTCTCAATGGGTTTCTCATCATCAGAAACGACGCGGTGTTCAGGAATCGGACGTGCGTCACAAACATCCACACTGACACGAACATTAAACGCATCGAGGAAAAGTTTTTTGAATGCGCCGATGGGGTCCTTGAATCGGGAACCACGAATTTCTATGCACCAGTAAAGCGGGCGCTTTGGAGTCGATGAAAAATCGCAAAAGAATGGTTTATCCTGAACGCGCAGAACGAGTTCCTTAAATACAGGTTCTTCACTTGTATAAGCTCTTTCGATAAAGATTTCATGCGCGGCATAAGCCGGTTCAAAGTAAACTTCAATCCATTTTTCGGCAATGGATTCGTCAACCGGATTGGCGAACCCTCTGAAAGCGATCTGCTGAACCATGCCGCCAAAAGCGACCTTGGGTGGCTTATAACCGGCGCGTTCACTCGTTATCATAACGTCATAGCGAGGAATTATCTCATTTGGGGGGACATCCGGTTCATCCGATAAAACAGCCACAGTTTCAAGTTTTGCGACATCATCAAGAGCAGATTCGACGTTTTCAACGTCTTTAACCACCTCAACAGCAACATCATCTTCAACTTTTTTAACACGACGGCGGGCAGTCTTCTTTTCTTCTTCCGGCTGTGTTTTGGGAGCATCCCCTTTCAATAATTTTGGTCTGGGCATGATAACCTCTTGTACAAAGATTCCCGAATGTGAATAATAATTCCTTTTGCAATGCGCAAACGTCGGAATATCTTATCATAACTGATATTTCAAACAAAGACTTATCGTTTTATTCACCACCAAAGGGGTTACTACATCTCAGCCGGAACTCTCCTCAGTTCAGTAATGACAAAGGAAGCCACATATTTTTTAATGAGGAAAATATGAATCGAAATACCTACGGACTACTTTGTGCTTTTTTCATTCTAACCTTTTCATCTCCTGTATTTGCCCAGTCGGCAAAGGATGAAGAAGAAGCATCTTATTATCTTTGCGAACAAATGACGGGGTCAGCAAATGAAGAGGAGGCCTGTACCGACTGGATCGAAGCATCAGTCAATGTTGCGACTTACCGCGCAAGATTTTCGCAAGTTGCGAAGTTTCTGTCATCGGAAAATATCCAGCGCTACCAAACAAATGCAGAGAAACGACTTAATGCCAAAAAAGCAGAACCCATGACAGCCTGCGAACTCAATTTTGACATTCTTTCGACGCTGACAGATTCATCCGAACGCGACAAACGCGTTCTCAGACTCATTGAGTGGGCAAACCGTCTGGCGCCGCAGCAATACATCATGGCTGCACACCCCATTTCCATGCTTGATGATTTTTCCCATCTGTCTGAGCTAAGTGCAGTCCGCAAATTTATTGAAAAAACAAGGGATGAAATTTCGGAGAATGGGGTGTCACCATCAGCGGAAGTCATTGACTTCCTCTCTCGAATCGAAAAAACGAATGAAACGATGATGACGCCGAAAGTTCATGCCATTCTTCTGATCCATGAAATCGACAATGGCCTTTATCAGTCCGCCCATGCAAGACTTCTGCAATTCGATATCGACAAATGTCCGCAAAAGCTGCGCAATCAACTGGTACAAAAAGTCCTCTCTTCAGCGAAAAAAGTATTTGGTGAAGTCAACTTTTCGGATGCCGTTTGTTTTCCAGAATTTCATCAAAAAAGCCAGGATTCAAAAGAAGCCATTTTGTTGAAAAAACTCGCCAAAACCCAGCCCAATATGACGGTTTCCGCTCATATTACAGCCAACATGCTCCGAAATTGTGATAACGAAACAGCCTCAGCCTCTGTTTTTGAAGCATATAATGCGGATCCACAACAAGCAGATTCCGGCATGATTCTGGACAAATTCATAACATTTGTCGAAAGTCAGAAAAGCGATTTGCTGACGACATCAGTCATCCTGCAGGCAGGCAAACTTTCGTCCCAGGCAATGGATATTTTTAAGAAAAAATATGCAGCGAAACTAAAAGCAATGGGGCTTGAAGTCGGACGGCGTGCACTTGAAAGACAGGATGCCAATCAGGCAGCTGCCATTCTTGATGTTCTTAGGAAAATGAACGACAGACCGTATGAAATCATGCTGGAGTACGGGCGTGCACTTCAGATGCAGAAAAAAAGCATCGAAGCGCGCCAAATATGGGGTGAAATTATTCAGCATGACGGAAAAAGTTCATTGGCTGAGAAAGCTTATTATCTATCCGTTCAGTCATTTAAACGCGACAAAAAGCCATCTGATGCAGAATCGTTAAAAGCCCAGTATGAAGATAATTTTCCGGCCGGCGATGCATCAAACTGGTAACAGGCCAATGTTCTAAAACGCTGCCGGAGGCAGCGTTTTAGGCTGTTAAAACTCGATAGTTTCCACAGATATTTTATCCGGATCGGGATTTGTATAAGCGTTTGGAATTGTCACCAGCAGCCAATGATGCCCCTTTCTGGCGAAAGAAGTCATTTCGCCGCCCCCACCGCCAGTAATATACATTGGAATACCGGCTTTTGAATAACTAGCATAATCGCGCACACGTCCAGAAAACACAGCGGCCACATTGGATTTCCCCAATAAAGCCAGCAGACGTGCGGCGTCATTTTTGGAAGACAGGGCATTGTTTCTCGAACCAAACTCATCAAACAAAGGTGTATAACTAAAGACCAGGCGAACAGGCGGCTTGCAGATACCATCGACACATGTTCCGCCGGTGCCACAATCCACATCTCTCGAACAGACGCATTCGCTGTCTGTTCCATTTGTTTCTTTGCAGGTCAGATTGTTCAGACAGATTTTCGAAGAAGCAGGAACACAGACGCAGTTCTCCGGCCCCAGCATTGCATCAGAGTGTTCGGAATCCGGCGGAATGCAATATGCTTCATGCCCGATACATTCTCGGCAGGTTGCAGTTTTGGAGGAGGATTGTTTTTGATGACATTCAGCCAGTGTTGGCCAGTGATCGCCATCTTCCGGAGCAGGAATATTGCATGTCGTTGCTTCCGGAGTTTTTAGAAGCTCTTTCAGCCAGTCTTCTTGTGCGCCGGAGAGAGTCGCATCGGAAGTGTCGAGCATAATAAGCTGAACTTTGCCGACAAATGTCGAAGAATATGAAGGGCCAAAGGCTTCATTGAAAGCGGAAACATCGCCTTCATATTCATTTTCGCCGAGTCCGGCCAGAAATGCGACTTTTTCGAGAATAGCATTGCAGGTTCCGGAAAAGACTCGTTCTTCCGAACCAGGACAGCAAATGAAATCGTTTTCAATCGTACATTTTGATGTCGCACTGATGCCATCAAACGAAGTAAAAGCGGAATCAATGAACAATCGTTTTTCAGCGAAAGCCTTACCGTTGCCATTAAAAGTGAGATTTCCGAGACTTACAGCGGCGTCGACATTTTTATCATAAATGCTGTCAAGCATATCCAGGAAAGCATCGTCATTTCCTTCGACATTTGAGAAGACGGCAATTCGAAGTTCGTCGGAATAATCGTTTGTATCCAGAGCAGGCGCATCCGTCACTGGATCGAGTTCAGTTTTTGCCATAATCTGAACGGTTAATTCCCTGCATCCGCAAGGTTTTAAGCAAAAATCGAGTGTACTGTAATCCTCAACAGAGCAGCAATCATTGGACGGAGCAGTTCCACGATAAGCGGCGGGAAGCGGAATCGGAGAAAACGCGTCACAGGCATAGGCAGGATAAGGAGTTGACTGACTGGAATAAGGAGTTCTGTCAATTTCTTCAGAAAAGCATGACACAGCGTCATTCATTGTCGCCGAAACGACGAGTCTATGAGAGCCTTCATAAATGAGAGCGCATGCGTTTTCGCCGCTTGCGACGCTGCTGCAATCATCGACGATGGCATACCCTGGTGGGCAGAAGGTAGTCAATTTTTCCTGACTAACGATACCGCAACGCTGATAGATATCGAGCAATCCGACAGGCAAATCCATCATGGAAATGCCAAATCCCCCCTGGCTGTCACCGCGAATTCCGGAGATCGTTCTGAGAGTAAAATGAGGATAATTAGCATTTGCGCGAGCATGAAAAACAGTAACATTTGACTCGCTGCTCATTCCAGAAACAGCAGGACATCTGAATCCGGTACTGTCATCACCGTCGATACTGCTGGCGCCGTAAGCACTAAGCTTTGAAGACGTTGTTTCAAAGACGTAGCTATCCTGTTGATTGTTAAAGCGATCGTTACTTGTAGAATTACATGCGAAAGATGCGGCAGCGAGCGAGCATACGACGACGAAATAAAAGAAAAGCTTCATGATATGAATTGATATGAATACCGGCGAGCACCGCCGTATTTGCAGAAGGCAAAAAGGCGGTGCAGCCATGCGTACTGCCCAAGGCAGAAGCATGGCCACCCAGAATCAGAACGGAAGTTCAACAGAAGCATCCTCAAGTCTGCCACTGCCCCCGCTTTTCTTATTTGTTTTCTTCTTTTGAGTACTTCCAGTTTGTTTATTTTGAGAAGGTTTAATGGGTTCTGGTGTAGTTTTTGGAGGCTCGGAAGGCTGTTTTGCAATCGCCTCAGCCTCTTTCCTTTCAGCATCAGAACACATGTTATTTGCAGTATTCCAAGAAGAAAAGACAGATTTTGAAGCGCCATCTACAGCAACCTGCTGTTTAACTTTTTCGATAGCCAAAGCAGCATCTTCGATTGCAGAGGCGGCATCCTGGTTGGAATTATCATTTTGTAGCTGAAGAGCCTGTTGAAGCCTTTGATTAGCATAATCAAGACCGAAGTACGCACCGCCCCCCAGCGAAGCCAAAATAAGAAGCGTCAGGATAATGTTTCTTACCTTATGTTTTCCGGAATAAATGCCCTGATGTGTTACCTGTTGAGCATTTGCGTTCTTCTTTTTCTTCTTTTTAGCGCGTTTTTTCTCGCTCTTTTCCCATTCAGAAGAGCATTTTTCTTCTTCTTTAAGAGCTTTTTCGATGCAAGCGTCGATATCATCGATAACATTCTGAGCAGAGTGGTACCGATCTTCAGCTTTTTTCTCGCACAATCTTGAGATGATATCAGCGATACAAGAGGGAATCGAGCCAGGAATTTCGAGAGCCTCGTTCACCTGTTTATAGGCGACTCTCATAAAAGACTTATCATTGAAAGCGATTTCACCGGTCAGGCATTCGTAATAAACGAGGCCGACGGCATAGAGATCGCTTTCGACACTGGCGCGAGTTTCACCGGTGAACAATTCCGGTGCCATATAAGAGGGAGTACCACGAACATTTCCCTGCTGAGTCATCAGTGTCTGGCTTTGCAGCCCGTCCTGAACGCTTGAAATACCAAAGTCCAGAACACGAATTTCGTAAGGCGGAGCTGAATCAAACACCATGATATTGCTTGGTTTAATATCGCGATGAATGATTTTTTGGGAATGAGTTTCGACGAGGGCACTGAGCAGCTGACGAACAATTCCGGTAGCAAATTCGAGAGGAATTGCACCATATTTTTGAATAAGTTTATCCAGAGAGAGACCATCGACGTATTCAAGGACCATGCAAGGTGTTCCTTGGAAACACCCATAGTCCACGCACTGAACGACATGTTTTTCATGGAGAGAAGCGATTAATTTTGCCTCTCGCATAAATCTGGCGATAGCGACATGGGCTTCTTTTTCATCAAACCCAGCAGACAACTGGATGACTTTGATGACCACATGCATGTTATCACTCAAACGCCAGGCTTCGAGAACGACAGCACAACCGCCCCGGCCGATTGCGTCACCGACCTTATAATCGCCAGATATTTCGCGATATTCCTGAGCAATCTGTTCGAACAGAGGTTGGGAAAATGCCCCAGATGGCTGGGCAAAAGCTCCCGATGGCTGGACAAACCCACCAGACGCCGAAATCACAGGATTATTTCCGGAACTGGGAATCACTCCCAAAACTCCCGAATCACTTCCTGCCTCTGAAAACTTTGGGCTTTCTAAGTTCTGATTCACATCTGCCTCTGATTAAACACCCCAAAACACAACTTCTGAGATTTCGAATTACTGATTATAAAGTTAACTGTCAAGAAACAGTTAGACATCAGTTTAACCATTCTTCCATTTCTGGCAAATTCGTAAACTTATTTTTTATTTATTTTTTGTTACAACTCAGCGGGGGGAGGATTGACACACCTCTCCCTTTACGTTTTGCCTAATTGCAAAACGCATTTCCCCCCGTCAAACTTTTTGTGTCGCAGCTTTTAGACCTTAATCGGTGTCAGATGAGAATTGGTTTGGCAAA
>JAZRWV010000348.1:0-14598 GCA_045599925.1 Myxococcota bacterium | reverse complement strand
AGCTAACTCTTCTGAGAGGCAACCGCCCACGGATCGGACAGCGACTGGGGTGAAGTCGTAACAAGGTATCCCTACGGGAACGTGGGGATGGATCACCTCCTTTAACGGATCATTTATTTGATTTCGTGGTCATACGCACTTTTCGCTGCGTAGCGTGCTATGCAGTTGCATATAATATTCTCTCTCGGTTTTCTTTGCGGAAATGGTCAGAGCTGTTCAGCTTCTGGCCTTTTTTCGTTTTTGTTGCATTCAATAGCATGTAGAGTCGCGTTTTCTGACATTTTGTGCATTATCCCCGATAAAACGCGCGGCGTATTGAGGAGCTTGCGCCGTAAATAGCCGCGCGGGCTGCCCGTATGTGCCGAAGGCACATAGGGCGGCCTTCAATAAAAAACAAAAACTGAAAAAACTCGTCTTCTGATGCTCAATGGCATCATTTGCAAAACGTGCATTGTGAAACGGAATATCTGCTTGAATGATAGCGTATCACTGGCAAATGTAGTATGAATGCGGTTTGGTGTGTCTGCTATGCACCTGTGGAATTTCATGAGAAATGAAAAGTGACTCATAAAAAAGATAACAACCTTGCTGCGTCATCTCTGCTGTACACTGATTCCGCAGAAAATGGCGATGAATACGAAGATTCATTCGTCGGAAAGTGTCTCGATAACCGCTATGACATTATTGGAATAATTGCGTCAGGCGGCATGGGAGATGTTTATCTTGCGCGTCAGAGAGGCGTCGGGCTGGATGTTGCTGTTAAAAAGCTGCACGATGCGTACTATCGAAATCCTAAGGTCGTTGAACGTTTCATCGATGAGGCGCGTTTATATGCCCGAATTACGCATCCCAATGCCGTGAAACTGCATGATTTGCTCAGTGTTAAAGGGCAAATCTGTATTGTCATGGAATATGTTCACGGCAGAACACTGACGAGTTATACGGATTCAGGATTCGTTTTTAATATCAGACAGATTCTCGATATCGGACTTCAGTTGGCCGATGCACTCGGCACTGTTCACAATGCGGGAGTGATTCATCGCGATTTAAAATCACAGAATGTCATGCTGCTGGAAACCGTTAACAACCGGTTTTCGGTTAAAATTCTGGATTTTGGCATTGCCAAAATGATGGATAAACCCAATGTGACGAACACTGAAGACGGGTTTGTCGTCGGATCGCCTCAGTTTATGAGTCCGGAACAGTGTTACGGCAATGAAATTGACGAGCGTGCCGATATCTATGCCTTTGGAATTCTGCTGTATTCCATGATTTGTAATCGGCTTCCTTTTAATGCGGATACGCCGATGGAACTCATGCAGATGCAGACAACGGCACCGGTTCCTGCTATGCATCGCCCTGATGGCAGTGAAATTCCTCCCGGACTGGATGCACTTGTGCGCAAATGCCTCGAAAAAAAGGCATCTGATCGATACGCATCCTTTGCAGAAGTGATTACGGACTTAACATGTCTGCAGGAGGGTAAACAGACATGTATTGCTGAATCTCATGATGTTCATGTTGCAGATGTGATGGCCGCGATTGCTGCTGCAGAAAAGGAACTCTCCTGCGCACCTCTTGATGATAGACGCCAGTTTAGCCTTGATGCCGGCGAAACTCGTATGACTAAATCTCCCTATATAACTAAATATAAAATAGGGAGGCTGCTTATCGGTTTTAGAGCATCGAATGACCGTCGTCATAACAGCCTTTCTTTGAGCAATCATCAGAAACTGCACATCACAAAATTTTTGATCGTTGCTGCTCTTGGCATTTTGGGCATAACATTTGCGATACTTTTGGCGTTGAGCTTTTCTGAACTATCCATTCATTCCTCAATGGTTCAGAATTCGGATGATGATGCGAGCAATCGTAAAAGTGAATTTTCAGAAAGGGCGCAACCTGCTGATGCAAGTGAAACGGTAATTCGTTCGGATGCGGGGGAACCCGTTTCGGATGAATCGGCGGTTGGCGTGATGGCAGCCAAAGATGAACAGGTCATTGATTCCGATGATAAGGCAGCTGAAACCGGGGACGTTCTGAATGGAGAGCATCAACGGACAATAGATTTCGAAGCGGAGAATGCTGCAGGAAGCATTATTCTGAATGAAGATGGTGAACAAACAATCGATTTCGACGTTGATAATGCTGAAGCCGGTGTTGTTCTGGCCGAAGCAGGCAGTGAACATGTAGCAGTGGGGGATTTGGAAAACGCAGATGAAACGCAGAACCTTCCAGAAATACTTGAAGAAGATTTGAGTGACTGGAAAACCAAGGATGTGTCAGCTGTAGTTCGTATGCGTGAGCTGTTTGAAGCGAGGGTTGTTGATGCAGTTCGTCAGCTGAATTATGACGGAAATTTGGAATCAGCGAAGAAGTGGATTGAGCAGTATGATGAACGGAATGACTGGTTTATTTTGAATAATGAATTTGATGATTTGCGTTTACAAAACCAGAAATTTGAAGAAATGCTTGGGCTTGCCCGGGAGTATCAGCAGAACAATCAGTGCAGTAAAATTGATATTCTTCTGCAAGCCCTTCCATCCGAGGCGGAGGGAATGGCTCAGGAACTGAAGGAACTGAAAACCTGTCAGCCTAAAAAAAATACAAAATCGAAAAAAAAGTCGAAGCATAAAAACAATACTAAGCGTAAATCTAAACGAAATACAGGATTTGACTGGTCTTCAATCAAGACCAAGTAGAACCGTGAAATGTGAATCTGTCGCGGTTGTTTGCTGGAGCTTACATGATCACATGTCCAAACTGTCATCAGCAGTTGTCCGATGATGCGAAATTCTGCGGAAACTGTGCGTCGCCTCTAACATCTGATGCGATGACGCCAAAAAAGCAGTATGAAGAAGATCCGTTTGTTGGCAAATGCATAGACAATAAGTATTACATCGTTAAACGCATGGCATGCGGAGGAATGGGGGTTGTCTATCTTGCAAAACAGAAAGGTGTTGGTCAGGAGGTTGCGATTAAAAAGCTCCATTCCGGACTTTACAGTGATCCGGTTATTGTCGAGCGTTTTATCGATGAAGCACGGTCCTATGGAAAGATAACGCATCCCAATGCAGTCAAATTGCATGATCTTCTCAATGTCAATGGTCAAATATGTCTGGTGATGGAATATGTTCATGGCAAAACATTGACAAAATACATCGAGGATGGGTACGTTTTTTCGATTCGCCAGATTATTGATATCAGTCTTCAGCTGGCCGATGCACTTGCAACAGTTCATCAATCCGGCATTATTCATCGCGATTTAAAGACCGAAAATGTGATGTTGCTTGAAACCGTCCCCGGACGATTTTCAGTCAAAATACTCGATTTTGGCATTGCGAAGATAATGGATAAACCCAATCATCATGATACACAGGAAGGGGTGATTGTTGGTACACCGGAGTTTATGAGCCCGGAGCAATGTTTCGGAAAAGCCTGCGATCATCGGGCAGATATCTATTCCTTCGGCATTCTCATGTTCGCCATGATCTGTGGAAAATTGCCATTTGTATGTGAATCAGCAATGGCAATGCTTCAAAAACAGATTAATGAACCGGTTCCTCCCTGTCAAAGGCCTGATAATAGTGAAGTTCCTGCGGATCTCGAAGCAGTCGTCGATAAATGTATGGCCAAGAAGACATTGGATAGATACCAGTGTTTTGCCGATGTTATCAGTGATTTGACGTGTATTCAGGAAGGAAAAGCCATTTCAATTGTTCGCAAACCGGCCGAAGAAAAAACATCGGAACATGTGTCTTCCAATGGTCAAACCTCTAAGAGTGAAGAACCGTCGAAGGATTCAGAAACAGATGTTTCATCAGACATGCTTCCCAAACCATCGTTTGTACTCGGAGGTCTCAATATTTCCGATGAGAATACGGATGATGAGTTTTCTCCATTTTCCACAGATAAGGAAGAACTCTCTCTGGATGTTTCAGGCGAGGAAGATGAGAATCGTGAAGCCGACATGGAATTTTCGGAAGGTGGAGATTATAGTCTTGGTGATATTCAAGAACTCGATGGAAATCTGGACAATGTGTCTTTTGTAAGTCCGAAACGCGGACATGGTCGCGTCATTGGCATCGTTCTGATACTGCTTCTCATTGCTGGTGGGGTATATTTGTTTAAGACTGGCAAATTTTCACTTCCACAAACGGAAGTAAAGGATCAGCCGATTTTGCCGGAAGCACTTCTGACATCAGCAGAACCTGTTCCTGTCAATGAAAGTGAAGAAGATGAACAGGCCGCAAAACAGGTTGCAGCCGCTGTGGATGTTCCTGCTGAACCAGACCCCATTGCACCCTGTGAAATTGCATCTCGGGATAATATCATCAGAGGTGTGCTAAGAGCTTCAATTAATAGGGCAAATACTCAGCTTAATGCAGGTGAGCTGGATAAGGCATCCAGTATTATCAAGGATATTACCCCACAAAGAGACATGCTTTCCGGGGCTGATTCCGAATCATTGACTGCTTTATTGGCAAAAAATGAACAGTTTAATGACATGATGGTGAAATCAAAACAGGCATTAAATCGTTTTAACTGCTCTGAAATTTATAAAATGCTCGAAACAATTCCGGCTGAATCAGAAGGAATGCACAGTCTCATTCAAAAAAAGGCTGTCAATTGTGATAATGTCGTTTCAAAACCGCCTACGACACTTTAACTCCAGATGAGATGCTTTATGCATGTCAATAATTGGTATTAATATGATAAAAATAAAGAAATTATTGCCGGTATTAGCTTTTCTGATAATGACATCTTGTGCGGAAAAGCCCATAAATTTTGCGGTAAATTATTGTTCTGATGGTGATTATCAGAATTGTGATGCAAAGACTGATGCCGGTGATTGCATTGAAGAAGCAGGGTGTAAGCATCCAGTTGTTTTGAGTCAGGATACGTATTTGGGAGAATTTAGCGGAAACCAATCAGGTCATAGCGTCAGTTTTGCGGATGGATATGTCGGGCGCATAGATAGTGGTTGTCGTTCTTTGAAAAAAGACAAATTTGGTGGTGATGTCGATTGGATTGCTGTTATGGCAAAACCGGGGACTCCATTAAAAGCCAGTGTTAGTCATGATCCCCTTTCTTTGGTCAAACCTGTCGTTTATTTACATAATCGAGCCGGCGGTGAACTCATTTATAGCCTGCCTGACGATTATGGTCAGGCTTCTGTTTCGTTTCTTGCTCCGGAAGAACTTTTCTATATCAGCATTGAGGAAAATGCGAATTACGAATTCGATTACCAGTCTAAATGTTCTGACAGCAATATTAAAGGCGGGGAGGATTACGTATATTCACTCAAGATCACGAACACAAAGATAAAAATCAGCGATATTGGACTTGTGCGTTCGACGGCTTCGACCAAAGGAAAGCTTACCGAAGCAGGGCAGTCTCAATACTATAGTGTTAAAATACCGGTTTCATCATCACTTGGTGTGACACTTAAAACGACGAACAATTCGCGTTTTGATGTCAATCCGGTGCTTTCACCACTTTCGTCCAGTACAAGGTTTGAAGGCGGAAGTGATTATTCCTGGATTTATGCCGGTGAAATGTTTAGAACTCGGACAACCACAGTCGATTATATCAGTGTTTTTAAGGACGAGATTATTTCGAAATATGCATCCTGTGATGACAGTGAATGCGAATATCTGCTTGCAGTGACTGATTATAATTCCGCCTATGATTATGAATATGAACTTACAGTTCAGGCTAAATAAGGTTACAACTCACCCGGGGTAAATCTATACTCAGCATAAATGCAGGCATAACCTAGGGTTTTACCGGAATGGGGGAGGGGGCCCCTACACGCGCTTAACGAAAATATGGCTTAAGCTGCAATATTGGCATCGCAGCTTAAACATTGTGGATTCTTAAGGGCTCAGCCCTTAAGCGGGGTCCGGGGCAGGGCCCCGGCTGAATAGATACTAAATAAGAAAGAATATGCAAAAAGCGCTTGAAAGTATTTTTGGTCCGGAAGTGATGGGGCTTGTTGGCCTCGTTCTGATGGCAATCATGATTGGACCCAAATTTTTATCGAGATGGAGAGGATTTCGGGTTCGTCAAAAAGGGCCAACGGACTGTAGAAAACGTATTACAGGCCAGAGGTTTATTCACATTAAGAGTTCTCCGGATGCAGAATCGTTGGATGTTCATCCGGAACATGGACCTGCTTTGAGATGTCTCTACCCCAATCGGCTCAATCTTTTAATCGAGTTTGTTTGTTGGGTTTTGCCACTTGTATTCGTACTTATCATTGTTCCGGTTGGGCATCACAGCGTTTTTACGGCGATGCTGGTTCTGACTGTTCCACTTGCTGTTTTTGGATTGTTTACCCTTACTCATTTATGGGACAAACTGATTTTTTATCAGACGGGAATGACTTTGTGTCTGAAACTTCGCAAAAAATCTTTTGATTACAATTCAATCGTCGATGTTACAGAACGAAAGCCTCTTTTTTTCTGGATGAATTCGAGTTTTATCCTCCACATGGATGACGAAAAACTTTTCGTGCTCGATGGGGCTTATTTTAAACAGGGTGATCAACTCAAGATTTTTTTTGATTCACTCGATAAGCGCATTAAAACGAATGCAATGCTGGATTGATTAGCTCTCAAGCCTTGAAAGGACAATGATTTCGTAGTAATAGCGCGCTCGATTGTCTGTTAATGGGCGAGTTGGTGAAGGATTTTATGCAGTTTGAAGATTTCGTCGGTCTGCGTTACTTAATGGCAAAACGCGACCGTAACATGCTTAGCGTCATCACGCTTATCAGTATTGGTGGGGTTGCCGTCGGGGTCATGGCCCTTATCGTTGTGTTAAGTGTCATGGGCGGTTTTGAAGCTGATTTCCGCGAGAAAATTATTGGTTCCAAAGCACATGTTGTCATCAGTGCCGATGAAGGCTATATCGACAACTATGCTGAAATCGTTGATATTGCTAAATCCATTCCCAAAGTTGAAGGCGTCAGCTCTTTTGTGGAAGCAGAAGTCATGCTGAACTCTCCGACTAATCTTCAGGCCGCTATCCTTCGCGGTATAGATTATCGTGAAATTACAACGACGACCAAACTCGGTGAATATATGGAGGAAGGAAAGCTGGAGTATCTCGAAAATCCAGATGCACTTCCAACTATCATTACAGCTGGAAATGTTATTCAGCGCGGTGCATTGACAATCCACAGTGATAAAGAAGATGGAGAGTTAACTCCAGAACGAGCGGATGAACTTGAAAAAGCTGGGGCGCGTGCCGCGATCGCTTTTGCAGGGAATAAACATGGCGACTGGCTTTCAAAAGGTTCTGTCGAGCTGCCTGAAAAAGGTGATTCTTCTGTTAAAGAGGCTGATAGAGCTCTGTACGAACTTCCAAATTCAGATGTTCATGCGGCTGCTCTTGATGCGGAAGACGAGTTAATGCCTTCCGATATTCTTCCTGTTCAACATGATGAAACAGCTTTGTCAGATGCTGATGCTGAACTCCTTACCATCATCGGCGAAGATCATTGGGTTGATGGGAACTCAACACGAAGAGTTGCTGCAATTCCCGGCATGGAATCTTCCTATGAGCGTGTACCCAATGCTGAGCTTCTTCCTCAGAAAACTCGTTCGCGACAGATGAAAGCTCTTCCCGGATTGACCAAGGATGATGTCGGGGTTCGACGGGTCGGGGCAATCATTATCGGTCGTGAACTCAAGACGAATCTTACGCTTTATCCTGGTGCTGAACTCAATGTGATGAGCCCCTCCGGTGACGTCGGGCCAACAGGCGGACTTGCTAAAAGTCGTCCATTTAAGGTCGTCGGAACATATTACAGTGGAATGTTCGATTTCGATGCAAAAATGGGGTACATCTCACTCGCTGATGCTCAGGCTCTGCTGGGGATTGGTGATCAGGCTTCAGGAATTGATGTCAGATGCAACAGACTTGAAGACAGTATGGAAGTCCGGGATGCGCTTCGCGCAAAACTCGCTGATTATCCAAATATTAAAGTCGATGACTGGAGAACCCTTAATTCGAGTCTTTTCAGCGCAATTATGCTCGAAAAAGTTGCAATGTTTACAATTCTGACATCGATTATTCTCGTCGCTTCTTTCAATATCCTCTGTTTGCTCATTATGATGGTCATCGAAAAAGCTCGTGAAATTGCCATCTTTAAGGCTATGGGTACAACCGATCGCAGTATTGTCAGGATGTTTGTTGTCCAAGGGGCTGTAATTGGTGGTTTGGGGACTTTAATTGGGCTTGCTCTGGGACTCGGACTTTGCGGGGTTATTATGAGCATGGGAATAAAAATGCCCGGTGAAATGCATTATATTACACAACTTCCTGTGACAGTTCAGCCACTTGAAGTTGTGCTTATTTGTTGTGCTTCTGTTGCAATTAGTCTCCTTGCAACTGTGCTTCCCGCTCGTATGGCTGTAAAACTTGATCCGGTTGAAGGTTTAAGGTGCGAGTGATCTTGACCAATTGCGTCTCTATCATATAGAACATACACCGCGTTTTTTACGCTGTTTAATTTTGGGGAATCATTCCCAATCCCGTTGGAGCTGTGTTTTGGTGTTTAATCAGGAAAATTCCGGAGCTGTTGAGATTCGTGTGGAAGAACTCAAAAAAGAGTTTTTCCACGAAGGACGTACACTTGAAGTCCTGCGCGGAATCAGTCTCTCGCTTGAACCGGCTTCTATGGTCAGTATTCGTGGTAGATCCGGCGCTGGTAAATCGACTTTTATGCATTTACTTGCGACGCTTGACGCTCCCACAAGCGGTAGAATTTTATTCGGCAATAAAGATGTTTTCAGCTTTACTCCGTCGGAACTTTCCAGATTCCGCAATGAAAATATTGGCCTCATGTTTCAGTTTCATCATCTCCTGAGTGAGTTTACTGCTCTCGAAAATGTCATGATGCCTGCCCTCATTCATCGCGATTCATTTGCTCAGGCTAAAGCCCGGGCTATGGAACTTCTTGAACTCGTTGGGCTCGAAAATCGCGGTTCTCATAAACCAGGTGAGCTTTCCGGCGGCGAACAACAACGCGTCGCTCTCGCTCGTGCTCTCATGATGAAACCAACTATCCTCCTCGCTGATGAACCTACTGGAAATCTCGATCAAAAAACAGGTAGCGGTATTCATAAATTATTCTGGGAACTCAATAAAACCCTTAATATTACCGTCGTTATCGTGACTCACGACGAAATCCTTGCCAGACGCATGAATCGAAGACTGATCATGCAGGATGGACTCCTCGTCGATGCTCATGATGAACAATTGCCCATTGAGGGGAGTGATATTCAGGTCTGTGCTCCGGATATTCATTCTGATAAGCTCGAAGGAATCACCGGATGACCCAAATCTTTTCTAATAAATTCTTCATTTCAAGTATTTTGGCACTTTCCTTGTGCACTTGCGCAGTTTCGGAGGCCGACGCTCAAAGCAGGCTTTTCCCTGATACTGAAGACGTTATCGTCGATGAAATCGTCCTGCGCGGTAATCGAAAAAATGCAAATGAGGACCTCCTCTATTACATCAAGCAAAGTACAGGGACTAAACTTTCTCTGGATGTCGTCAGTGAAGATGTCAAACGTCTCTATAAAATGCGCTTGTATGACGATATTCAGGTCGATTTGGATAACGTCGATGGTAAAAATGTTCTGACTTATATCTTCGTTGAAAAACCTTCTATTGCTGAGATTTTCTTCGAAGGAAATGACGAAATTTCTACCGATGATCTCCAGGAAAAATTAGATCTCCCTATCGCAAGTCCCCTTGATATCGATAAAATCAATTCCAACGCCGATAAAATTCGTGCGCACTATAAAGATGAAGGATATTTCCTCGCAGAAATTAATCCGGAAATCAGAGATCGCGAAGATGGCGATAAAGATGTCGTTTTTCATATCCACGAATACGATAAAGTTAAAGTTAAACGCATTACAATTCTCGGTAATGAAGCTCTGACAGACGAAGACATTAAAGGACATATCTTCACACGTGAAGCTTCTCTCCTCGGCCTTTTGTCTGGGGCAGGGCAGTATAAGGAAGAAGAATTTAAGCACGATCTTCAGCGTATTGCCGCATGGTACTCCGAAAATGGTTATCCCGATGCCCATGTCATCGATAGTCAGGTTCAGCTCTCCGAAGATCGTAGCGCCATGTACATCACATTCAAAGTCGAAGAAGGAAAGTACACTACGATTGGTAAGGTCGATATCGCCGGTGATACGCTCGATAAGGACGAAGACCTTCAAAAACTTATCTCCTTAAAAGAAGGAGATGGTTTTAAACTTTCTGCTCTTTTTGATGATGTCAAAAAAATTCAGGATTATTTCGGAGATCGTGGTTATGCCTATGCTCAGGTTGAACCTCGCAGAAAACCTGGTTCTGAACCCAATACCATCGATATTTCCTACGATATAACTCCCAATGAACAGGTGCGTATCGGGAAAATTATCATCTCCGGAAACCAGAAAACTGAAGATAAAGTCATTCGCCGTGAAATGCTTATCAATGAAGGCGAAATCTATCACGGCACTCACGTTCATCAAAGTGAAGCTTTGATTCAGCGAACTGGTTACTTCGAAAAAGTTTCCGTCACAACTCAGACCGCGAAAGAAAAAAATACCATCGATGTCCTCGTCGATGTCACTGAACGTTCAACAGGTCAGTTCCAAATCGGCGCCGGTTTCAGCTCTTCAGAATCTTTCATCGGTACACTTCAGATTTCTTACGACAACTTCCTCGGTCGCGGTCATTTCCTTTCCGCTCAGGGAACGATTTCAAAACTTCGACAACTTTTCAACGTTCAGTTCTTCGATCCCTATTTCCTCGATTCCAACTGGCGTTTCCGCATCTCTGTCTTTAATTATGAATATGTGTATACGGATTTCACCCGTGAATCTTACGGCGGAACGCTCGGGTTCGGATATCCGTTTACTCGTGATCTGACGCTCGATCTCACTTATACAATCGAAAATGTCAATGTTTCTACCGGGTCTTTCGGGTCGAAACAGCGCAATCTCGGTTCTATCCTCGAAGGCGGTTTGACGAGTTCTGTCAATGCAACTCTCACTTGGGATAGACGTAATAACAGATTGCTGCCAACAAAAGGATATATGCTTCAGGGATCTGTTGATGTCGCCGATGAATATATCGGTAGTCAGAACGAATATATCCGTTTCCTTGGTCGAGCTCGCGCTTATTATCCTATCTTTTGGGATATCGTCCTCAAATTCAATCTCGAACTCGGATATATCGCAAATTGGAATGCGCCTGATAAAGAAGTGCCTATCTTTGAACGATTCTTCGTCGGCGGTCCGAATTCTGTCCGTGGTTTCGAGCGTTCAAGCCTCGGACCAACTCGCTCTTTCACGACAAATGTCGCAGATCCAACCTCCACTCTTACAAACTTCCAGATCGGCGGTAATAAAGAAATTGTCTTTAATGCTGAAGTCGAAATTCCAATTATTAAGTCAATGAATATTTCCGGCGTCGTTTTCTTCGATATGGGAAATGCTTATAACGAAGATCAGAAACTTTCGCTCAAAATTGATTGGTTCGCCGATAGCGACGAAGAAATGGATTCCGTCATGCGTTCGGCAATGGGATTCGGTTTCCGTTGGATGTCCCCCATGGGATTGCTTCGTTTTGAATGGGGATTCCCTCTCAATCCTAAGAAAGATGAAGATTCCGTTGTCTTCGAATTCAGCATCGGTAACGCTTTCTAATTTCTTTGCACTCGCTTTTCGCTTTCGCGAATACGCTCGCCTTTTGGC
Organism: Myxococcota bacterium; assembly: GCA_045599925.1. Classification (GTDB taxonomy): domain Bacteria; phylum Myxococcota_A; class Bradymonadia; order UBA4248; family UBA4248; genus UBA4248. The sequence continues at coordinate 2,824 of JAZRWV010000348.1, read as the reverse complement.
GCTATGGCCTGTAGCCATACGCGCCTTGGGCCGCCGCTATTTGCATAAATGCAAATACACGACGGCTCATTGATTGGTATTCACCTGACTTTATCACTCTGTCCAATTGCCTGTAACATGCAATGGGGGCGTGGTAATGCTTCAATGAAAAAAGTGATTTAATTCAAATTATTGTGAGATATTTGCAACTGAATTTGACAAAATTTGTCAGATAATTTATGTGGTTGGAGATGGTTGGGTGTAGCAGAATGTAGGTGTGTGTACCCCTGATATCTTGCTAAATAAGAACAGCTCAATCACATTTCGTTGTTTTGCTAAAACAAACACTCCAGTGATGGGGGTGTACATTCAATGGACTAGGGTGCTATGAAAACTAAACTTTTGTTATTACTTGGATTTGCAGCCATATTGACATCATGCGGATACAGTGAATCATATGATGAACTTGAGTATCTGACCGGTCCGGATGAATCCTGCACGGATAAATGTTCTGAATCTCAGTTCTGCATTAATGCGGTCTGCATGCCTAAACTGGATGGTGGTGAGGAATGTTACGGCGATCATCACTGTAAATCTGGTATTTGCAGTGGCATCGATCGAGAGAATGGCAAATATTTGGGTAAATGTCATAGTTATGGTGGTGCGGTGTGCAAGACCGACAGCGATTGCATTCATGGAACCTGCAACAACGGTATTTGTGCCTGCAGCGATCATATGGGGTGTGTGGATAATTCCGTTTGTGATACAGGTACTTGCCTGCCGATTGTCGAATGTCCGACCAATTCGTCTGCAAAATGTATTCTCATTCATGACGTCGTTCCCAATCTTTCCTGGGCAAATGGGTCCGGGGTTTCGGAAACTTCCGATGATCCCTATTTTGGAAATATGATCAGCTTTAATCTTCCCCCTAAATATGCTTATTCATGTGGCGTCATGGGGATTTATATTATTGGCGATTATTTGAAGCAGTTGGGGAGCGGAAGCCAGACTAGTACCACAAACATTATTGCACAACTTCAATCAGACATGTCTGTTGCTGCAATTACTGAAAATATCAAAACTGAACTCGATAATTTTTCTTCAGTTCTTGGACAAATGAAGGTGATTGAAAATATTTTGGATCAGCTCGATACACGACTGATTCCTTCGTGTTTCTCGATGGAATTACCAGTTGCTGGTGAAAATGAAAAAATTACATATTTGGAGTATGTGTTTACTCCGAACAAATATATCAAGGATATCGCTATCCATAATAATTCCGAACATAATTTGTATTTTACAGGTACGCTTGCTGACTCGACTATCATGGGGTCTCAGCTTTTCCAGATGACGCTTGGCCGGTGCGCAACGGAAGATAAAGAGAATTGTGCCAGTTTCGAACCAGGCTCATCAACCATCAATTTCCCTATTAGTGGTACAAAAACAATTTCATCTAAAATGTCATATATTAATGGCAATTTATATCGCGTATATTTTAAGGGGTCTTCTGGCGCTGATTTGAAAGTTGACGACGTTTTGTCGCTGTTTTGCAAGAATAATTATACATATTTATTTAATAATAAAGTCGAAAAATTAGATGAAAATAACCAGGTAATGAAAGATGAAAAGGGAGAGATTATATATGAAGAAGTCGATGTTAAGCCAATGGTCGGGGATAATGCTGCGGGCTGCAGAACAGTTAAATTCCTGATGCCGTCACTCAAAGTCTATGTTGAGATTGATGGTAATGCAGTTCTCAATGAAAAAAATGAAGGATGAGTCTTCTGCGAATAGTTCAAGTAATAACATTACACCTGTTGCTAACTGATAATCCCGTTATCCTGAGTTTTCTCGGGGAACTTTGATTAACTTTTTTCAAGCTGACTTTCGGCTTCTTTCACAAACAACACATTTTCCTAAAATAAAAATATGAAAAAATCACTTTTTGCTTTTGCTGTTTTAGTCGCTTCCTTTCTGGGGGCAAATATGGCTTTTGCTGATTGTGGAGAGGATCTGTCTTCTCCGGAATGGGCTTCACTGAGTTCTGAAATGACGCAGAATTATGAGGCCGGCAATTATGATGAGGCTCTCAATTATGGGAAACGCCTCATGATCATTTGTGACCGTTCGCCTATCGTCAACTATACGATGAGCAAAATTCACGCTCAACTTGGTAATGACGCTGAAAGCATCAATTATATTCGCCGTGCAACTGAATTTGCCAATGAATATTCTCTGCCACAGCCCATTCTCGAAAAAATCTGGATGGGGCGTGCCGAACAGGAACTTCCCTATAAACGTCAGCTTGCTGAATGCAAATCCAATCTGGAATATCAAAAGACTGCTTTTGAAGAAACCATCGTTTCCGAGTCAGAAGCCAATACGGCTTCTCTTCGTGCTGCTCTGGAACTTAAAAATCAGGAAATTATCAGCGGATATAAAACAAATATGATTATTGGTGCCAGTATTGCCGGTGTTGGTGCTGCTATGCTCGCTGTTGGTGCGCCGTTGCTCGCTGTTTATCATGGCAAGGCATCCGATGAATGGGATGGCAACTATGAAGTCAAAACGACGAAGTTTAATGAGTATAATGAAAAGGCTTTTAGCGGTTTTGCTCTTCTTGGCCTCGGTATTGGGGCTGGTATCGCCGGTACAATCATGGCGATTTATAACAAAGTCAAACTTGATGATGCCAGAGAACAAATGGAATCTGAAAAATCACTTTCATTTCATGTTTCTCCAACATACGTCGGGGTGGATTTGACTTTCTAATCTTATATAGAATCCTCGTCATCTGCGAGGAGTTTTAATAGAAAAATAAAGCCGCAGTGTATTGGCGTGAGCC
>JAZRWV010000347.1:0-2561 GCA_045599925.1 Myxococcota bacterium | reverse complement strand
AAATGTTGCAGATGAAAGAAGTTCACTGAACCTTTCCGCTTGCTTTTTCTTTTGTGGAACCTGGTTTTGAATGCATTCAGCAAGCTGAACCGGTGTTTCATGTCCCCATGTTTTGAATTCTTTATGCTGAAATTCACATACAGTTTCAAAACATTGAATTGCGTAATCCCTGCGTGATGTCAGAAATATGGTGTTTTGACGGCGCTTTTTGAGCTTTCCGGACCAGGACAAATACCGTTTCCCTGTGATTTCAACATGAGCGGAATCGATGAGCTCCAGCGGCCATTCTGTTATGGCAGTAGTCGTTCCATTTAATTTAATCTGTAGTTCAGTTGGAGAAATCGGAACGCGGCTGACGGCATCAGTACAGATGAGTTCACAACGGTCAGGTTCATGATTTGGAGTAGTAGCATTTGACAGCTTTTTAGCGAGTGGAACAGATGCGACGAGCTTTGAGCAATTGGCGGGATTGGCCGGAAGACGGTGCTTTTTACGCCTTGGTCGATAGATGATTGCAAAAAATCCGACAATAATCACAAGAAGGCCTGCTGCTGGCAATAAATAATGCCTTTTGTTTTCGATAACACACAATTCTCCAGTCCAGTCGCCGCGGTCTTGCCAGGCATCTGCGCGAAATAAATGGGCTGAATAACATCCGGACAAGTCTTTGGGGGGGATGAATTGCAGATTGCCATGTGAATTCGGATTTGTCGGCATTTGAATGCTTTCAGCCGTTTCGGATGTCAGTTCAAGGGTGACAGGAATGAAACTGGTTTCTTCACGAAGCTTTGCGATGAATGAAGATTGACGCCAGTTCTGGATATAGACTGGTGTCTTTTCGAATAAATCTTCATATACGACGACTTTTGTGTGCAGCTCTTCTGTTTCGAGATACTCGTCATTGGTGAGTGTGATGTCCATGTCGAGAGTTTCAGGCGTTTTTTGATAAGGATTAAGCTGGACTTCCACCCTGTTTTGGCCTTTGGCAAAATGGACTTTTTGTGAAGTGGACGAAAGGGAAATCAGATAATCAGCCGGCAGATTCTGACATGCGCTTCGAACGAGTTCGAAACGCATGGTTTCGCCAGTGGGAATGGCCAATGGAAATTTCGGATCTGTATGCGTTTGTGAAAAACATGGGGTGATTTCAAACGCCAGTTCAAGACGTGCGGCCCTCCAACTGTCTTTCCCGGAAAACTCGGCATATCCGTGATAAGTATCAGGAGGCAGGTTTAGGAGAATGTATGTTTTGCCGCTGGAACTTGTTGTCGCGGAATAATGGTGATGTTTGTCGTTGCTGTTGCTTTGAAGTTCAACATTGACGGGGGCATTGGGAATGGGATGAAACAGATCGACCAAAAGAGTCAGTGAAAGAGAGCCGCCTGGGGCAGATTGAAGATCAAAATTGGATATTATCTGTGTTTCAGATTCGACCCATATCGTTTCGGCATTCGCGTTTTCCTCGCAATTTATTGCAAACAGGAGTACAATAATGAGGCAGATTGCGGCTCTGTTTAAATGAGTTTTGTTTATTTGGAGAAGGATATTCATGATTCCAGTTATCTATGGGCGCATAAAAACTGAGATCAGTAAATTCTACATCGGCAACCGCAAGACGATCCGTGCACTTTGTGTCGGATTGCTGACTGGCGGGCATGTTCTGATCGAAGGCGTCCCCGGACTGGCCAAAACGACACTTGCTCGGGGACTTGCTGAAGTTTCTGGTTCACAGTTTAAACGCATTCAGTTCACTGCAGACTTGATGCCGGCAGATATCACCGGTTCGAATGTTTACAGGATGGATACGGGTAAATTCAAGTTTATTGAGGGGCCTGTATTCACAAATATTCTTCTTGCAGATGAAATCAATCGTGCACCAGCAAGAACTCAGGGTGCTCTGCTCGAAGCCATGCAGGAACATCATGTGACGGTAGATGGTGAATGTTATCCACTTCCCGATCCATTTTTTGTCATTGCCACGCAGAATCCTCTGGAGGAAAGAGGTACTTATCCTTTGCCGGAAAGCCAGATGGATCGATTTATGTTCAGAATTCGTCTGGGGTATCCAACAGAAACGGAAGAAAAGCAGATTGTCATGCAGGCAACATTGCCGGAAGCTCATGTCGATCCGGTTTTATTGCCTGAGGATTTTGTGACTATTCGTGAGCAACTGTCCAGTATTCGTGTCTCAGATTCGATGATTCAGTATATTACGGACTTGATTCGCCAGACGCGTGAAGAACCGGAAGTTGAGCGTGGTGCAAGTCCGCGCGCTGGTGCCATGCTGCTTAGGGCCGCGCGAGGCTATGCTTTGCTTCGTCAGGCTGAATTTGTAACCCCGGATGATGTTCAGGAGGCCCTGCCATATGTCCTCAATCATCGTCTGGTACTTGTTCAGGATGATATCGATGTCGATGTCGTGATAGGACATATCCATAATCATGTCAGCTTTAAGTAGACGTGTCATGACATGTCTCTTGTGCGTTTAGCGCGGCCGTATCGCAGATAGGCCGCCCAGCCTGGCGTATTGGCCGTTTCGGCCAATAGCAAGGCTTCCAAAT
>JAZRWV010000346.1:0-18611 GCA_045599925.1 Myxococcota bacterium | reverse complement strand
AACCTTGGGGTCTGGGGCAAAGCCCCAGAATGCTTGTTCAGCACAGTTTGCTAGCTTAAGTTCCTTTTATTGAATACAGCATAAATTTAGTAACTTTTTAGTCGATTATTCTTGCAAATAACCACAGCATCTCACCCGGGGCCCTGTCCCGTGTCCTCTGTTCGCAATATGAAATGAACTTCGTTTCCCGAGTTTGTCGCTTCTCCAACTTGTTCATTTCATTTGCTCATTGGGCTCTGCAAAGCTAACCGTCCACCAGACGGTTAGCTTTTCGGCCCCCACCTGAGGACAAAGTCCTCACGGAATCCGCAATGAAATTGCAGCGATACCTGCGCGACAAACTAAAACTTATTCTCGTTAAGCGCGTGTAGGGGGCCCCTTTCCCATTCCGGTAAAAAAACTAGGCTGTACCTACATTTATGCTGAGTATTGGTTTTCCCCGGGTGAGTACTAACTAATGAATGATCATTATTCTGTCATGGAACAATGCCAGGTAACTGAAATATAGATAGAGACCATGGATATTGTTCACAGGGGGAGGCGCGTATTTGCTTGCAAATAGTGCCGCAGGAGGCTTTGGCCCCTCTTCGCGAATCAAAAAATAATAAACATATGATTATGAGTTTAGTAATTTTTATTTTAGGATATTTGTTTTTGGTAAACTAAAAATCATTTATAACGGGCTGAAAGGAGGACTGGTTGAAGCTGGTTTCGATGGTTAACTCAGGCAGGAAGATGAGATGCGAATCATTTTTCATTGTGATATCAATAATTGTTTTGCGAGTATAGAAATGGCCGTACAACCGCAGCTCAGGGGAAAGGCGATTGCTGTTTGCGGAGATCCGGCAGAACGCCGGGGAATTGTGCTTGCGAAATCCGAATTGGCTAGGCGATGTGGCGTTCAAACTGGGGATCCGTTGTGGCTGGCTCGCCAGAAATGTCCGTGGATATGCTTTGTGCGGCCGCATTATGAGATTTATGAGGCATATTCAAAGCGGATTCGGGAATATTATGAGCGATATACGCCGCTGGTTGAACCGTATGGGATAGATGAATGCTGGCTTGATATGAGTTCAATCCTGCGAGGAGACAGAGCAGTGGCGGATAAGCAGGCGTACCATATCAAGGAAGAGATCAAGCGAATATTTGGAGTTACGATATCCGTAGGCATCAGTTTTAACAAAGTTTTTGCCAAGCTGGGGTCTGACATGAAGAAACCGGATGCCGTGACGCATATTTATTTTGAGCATTTCAGGGAGCAGATATGGGGACTTCCGGTCTCGAACCTGCTCGGTGTAGGGAGAGCTACGAGCAAAAAGCTTTGTCAGACAGGCATTATGACGATAGGGGAGCTGGCGCATTCAGATCGGAGGTTTATTCACGGATTGCTTGGGAAATGTGGGGATACGCTCTGGAATTATGCGAATGGATTGGATGATTCGCCGGTTGTGAATGTTCGTGCTGTCCGTCAGTCACTTGGTCATGGAATGACGCTTCCGGCCGATGTGTATTCGAGTGTGGAGTTGTGGCCGGTGATAGAACGGCTTTCGGATTGCATAGCCAACGAGCTTCAGCAGGAGGGATTTTTAGGGCGTGGAATTCAAATCTATGTGAGGGATTGTCAGCTTTGCTATCATGAGTTTCAGCGAGAAATTTCGTTTGCGGTCAATGCCAGCCGGCTGATAGCCGAATACAGTCTGATGATGGTGTCGCAGTATTATAACTGGGAGAATGGGATTCATGCTTTTGGAATACGTCTTTTTCATCTGGAACGTCATGAAAGTGGACGGCAGCTCGAACTGTTTGAGGAGCCGTTGCTCAAATCCAGGAACACTCGTGAAAGCAGGGTGGATCAGATGATCCGAGCCATCCAGTTGCGATATGGAGAGAAGACGCTATATCGGGGAGGAAGAGACTAAAGGCTTTATTTTTTGTGGTTATATTTATTCCAAAACTTATTATTTTGGGGGTTAACGGGTTCGCCGATAGTCATTGCAAGAAAGTTTCTGGCAAGTTTTGTGTACCACTCATCGCCACAGATTTTAAGGCCTTCGAGGCCGCCATTATGTGCACCGGAATAGATTCCCAGCCAGGAATCGGGAATATCGTACAGGCATATGCCATATTCTTTTCCGAGTTGAATCAGGCCTTTGACATGAAATTCAGTGGGTGAAAGGACGCTCGCAAGGGCGGTAAAAGGCTCGACATGTCTTTCAGTTGTAAGCCAGTAGGCTGTGACTGCACCGGTTCTGTCAGCCCCGTGAAGGCAATGAAGATAAACAGAATGCCTGGGCGCTTCGCGCAAAATTTTCATAATTTCATCGATGTGGTGCAGGCGCGTGCGAAGCGGAAAAGTATAGACTTTAATTCCGCTTTTTTTTGCTTTTTTCAGGACTTCAGGCGGAAGTCTGTGCAGGCTGATAATGGTTGTAATGCCGAGGTCTTTGAATTCCGGGATGTCCTTTTCGTCTGGCATACCGCCGACGAGGAATGTGTCGACATTGCGAAAATTGCGCGGCAAAGCCAAGGCATCCTGTATGTTCAGGGCACTCAGACTGATGGCAAACATCAAAAAAAGCAGATATTTTCGCATGAGAATACACTCCTAACCTGGGATGTATTTCTGTACTAATAGCGATAAAAATCAAATCATTTTTTTAGAAAGTTGCTGTTATTTATGTGAGGGGGCGAGCCCCCTTCGGCGCTATTTGCTTTGCAAATACGCGCCTACCCCCCTTGCGGGGACCCCCCGCCACGCCCCGGCACAAGCATTTATCAGTCTTTATTTAAATGCCATAGCCTGCATCAAATGTCGGAAATGCAGAATAATCGCCAGTATAAAGCTTAACTGTGCCACCGCTCTTCCAGCCGGACCATGCAGACTGGAGATCAGAAAGTGCCGAAGCTTTATTGGAATCGGTCATGGACGTGAATTTTCCATTTCCGCTGCCTTTGTTTAACGCTTCGTCTTTATTGGTGGCAAGGAAATAAGCTTTAGAAGCGGTGTAATTGGACAGAGCTCCGGAAATGGCGTTGGCATTGTAAGCTGCGCTCATCGTTGTGCTGTACAGTGTGCTCATGGATACGATATTTGTGAGCGAAATACTGGTGGCATTCGGTGTGATCCAGTCAGTTTCCTGACGACCGATGAATCCGCCAGGATAAATATAGTCCCCTGTAAGGGCTACAGCTGAGTAGATGTTTTCTAACTGGATGGCATTGGAAATGGTGGCGACGAATCCAGCGATAGAATTAGCATCTTCAGTGGCTGAGGATTTGACGCCCTGGCATTTTAAAGAGCCGAGTGTTGATGCAACTTTGGAATATTTACCACCACTGATTTCAGCTGCAAAGCCACCGACATAAGAAGCTGGCTGGCTTGTGCTGATGACTGAAAGCTTGGTAACATCATTTTGGATATTAGTCGCAGTGATGTCATGGGCAGATCCAAAGAAGCCGCCGGCAAAATATGAACCGTTAATTGCGGATGCTTTGCTCGTGATATTGCTGAAAGTTGCAGGTCCGTCGGCATAGCCTGCGAATCCGGCTGCATAAATGCCGTCACTTGCATTGAGTGTCGTGACTTCACTGGAAATATTGGTGACCAGGATGGTTTGTTCATCACCGGCCATTGAGTCATCGGCAAGGAATATACCGCCTGCAAAACCGGCTGTATATTCAGATGGATTGGATGAGACCGTATTGACTTTATGCTCAACGTTGCTGATTTCAGCGGGGGCAGAAACCACGCCAATGGCGCCGCCACAATAACTTGATGTACATTCGACGGTTGCGATGTTTGATTTAAACTGTTTGAGCACTGGTTTGTCGAAATCGCTTGTCATTTCACCGACAATGCCACCGACTTTGGATTTACCTTTAATCAAAGTGAGCTGATGTGTCTGAGATCCGGAAGAAAGAATGGCGTCAGCCAATTTTCCAACGACTCCGCCGACAACAGTGGCTTTATCGGCCTGAATGGATGCATTGCTGCATACGACACCGGAGAGGGTGGTTTTAACGACGTCGTTATTGGCGTCATCCTGAGTAGATGTCGTTTGGGCAATGATACCGCCAACGATGTCTGTTGCTTCTGTTTTGATGGAACCTTTATAGACAACATTGCTCATGGTGACAGAATCTGCGATGTCGATAAATGAAGTCTGTGCAGACGCAGTCATATCATAATCAAGTATGAGATTGGCAAATTCGGAAAGTGCTGCCTGATGAATAAGGGGGGCCGGAAGGGCACATCTTTTTCCATTGGATGTAAATGAAATGGTTGCATTGTTGACTGCTTCGAAGCGAACGTTGTTGACATGGGGAATCGATTTCCATGTCGATGTGGTGCAATTTCCACTTGCGTCCGTGGAGACGGTATATCCATCCGCAAGGTTGATGTCATTCATGACACGGATGGTATAGTCATGCGATGGCATTTTGTATGTATTTGATGGGGATGTGCATTGATTTGAAGAGCATGAAGCACATGGCAGTGCTCTCCAGACACCATTTCTGCACTCCAGAATGGTTGTGCTGTCTGCACAGACGGATGCGGCATTCTCGCAGAACTGTCCTTCGGTTGGTGAAGCGAGGAGCTCATTGAGTTTTGTGCGAACAGTCTCGAAATCGGATGCAGTACGGACTTCGATGACATTGTCTGGTTTTTCTGCGGGGTTGCAGTCGACAGCTCCATCATTGATATTGGTTTTAATATCGGGGTTATCAGGGCAGGCATCTTCCGAATCGGGAACTGTATCACCGTCTCTGTCTGTGCCTGGTGTTACCGATGGTGTGCCACAACCACTGCCGTCATCGACAGTGATATCGGGGTTGTCCGGGCATTGATCGTAACAGTTGATAACGCCATCTTTGTCGTTATCAGCAGTATTTTGTGGGGAATCTTCAACACCGCATCCGCATTTTCCGGGTTTTATTTTTTGGGGGTCATCCGGGCAATCATCTTCAACTATACCGAGTTCAATACAATCAAGAACGCCGTTGTGATTGGCATCATCGTCCGGATATCCGCATCCGCACTGTCCCGGCTCTGTTTTGGCTGGATCATCCGGACATTTGTCGACATCTTTTTCAAGACAGTCGATGATGTCATTATTATTGGTATCTTCATCTGGGGTATCACAACCACAAACACCTGGTTCCGTTTTGAGAGAGTCCTCAGGACATTTGGATTCAACGCCGTGGGGTTGTATGTAAACATCCCGATCATCCGAGCAGCCAAAAGATGCAAGCATGATGCAGAAAATGAGAATCTCTGGGCGTTTCATTGTGAATTCCTTAAGGTGATGTGGTTAAATGATGGCTGGTTTAAAAATCAAGGTGTTAGCAGATGGAGTCGAAGCGAAGAAAATGCATGGAGAAGTTTCCACGGCCATGTGTAATGGTGCGAAGCTTCATAGAATATCCAAACATATTTCTGAGTGGAACGATGGCATGAATGACACTTCTGAGGGGATCATTGTCAAGGTTTTCGACAATGCCTTTTCGGAGTGTAAGATCAGAGATGAGGTCTCCGATGTTTTCATCAGCGGCAATAATATCGACCCCCATAAGTGGCTCAAGTGTTTTGGTACCAGATTTTTTATAGGCATTTCGAACGGCATCTGCTGCGGCAATTCTGGATCCGACGAGGTTGATGGAGCCTTTTGCATCTAGGGCAATGTTTGTGATTCGCACCTCGGCATCGACCATTTCGAAGCCATTGGGGCCGTAAAGCATGGCGTCTTTAGCTGCATTGACAATGGCATCCGCCGTTTCAGGTCTGACGTAGGGATGTCCTTCGGGGAGATCAAGCTTGCATATGAGGCCGCTGTCTCTTTCGAGCGGTGTCGCGCAGACTGAAACTTCACCGAATAGTACATCGCCCTCGTGTTCTCTTTCAAATCGAGATGTTTCACTGGCTGAAGAGAGAAGTGCTTCTTTGCAAACGACGTTTGGATTACCTTTTCGAACGAGAACGTTGAATTCTCGCTTAAGTCTTTCACAGGCAATTTCGAGGTGCAGTTCGCCCATGCCTCTAAGGATGAGTTCACCGGTTTCGGCGTCTTCTTCAAAGATAATGGTTGGATCTTCTTCGTGAATGGAATTGAGTGCTTCGACGAGTTTGTCCTTATCCTTTATGGATTCCGGTTCAATGGAAATGGACATGACTGGGTTATTAGCCTCAATTTTTTCGAGAAGGATCTGACTGGATGGTGAACAAAGTGTGTCTCCTGAGGACATTCCCTTGACTTTAACCATCGCAACAAGTGCGCCGGCTTCTGCAGATTCGACGCGATCGACGTGATTAGCATAGAGTCTGAATATGTGTTTAATCTTAAAGGACTGGTTTTGAGTGGCATTAAGGACTGTATCACCTTCTTTAAGGACACCGGAGTAGATGCGCACAAAGGCAAGCTTTTTGGCCTCAATTTGTTGAATTTTAAAGATAAGTCCACAGAAAGGTGCTGTTTCAGACCTCGAATGTTCAATGACTTTTCCTTTAAAATCTGTGCCTTCGAGCGGTGGTAAATCCATGGGGGCTGGCAGATAATCGACAACAGCGTCCATGAGGGGTTGAATTCCCTTATTTTTTAGTCCGGAGCCGCAAAGAACTGGTACCGCTTTGAGTGAAATGGTTGCTCTCCGGATGGCTGTTCGAATTTGTTCATCCGAAAGTTCTGTGCCTTCAAGATAAGCTTCAGCGATTTCATCATCTTCATCTGCAAGCTTTTCAATAAGCAGCTCGCGGGCTGCTTCTGCTTCTTCGAGCAAATCAGCTGGAATATCACCGGGTTCAACACTGCTTCCCTGATCTGCTTCATTAAAAAAAAGTGCCTTTCTTTCGATGAGATTGATGACACCAATAAAAGTCTGGTCCTTGAATATCGGACGCTGAAGAACGATGGGATGTCCTCCCAGAACATCATGGATTTCTTTGACACATTTATCAAAATCAGCACCGGGCCGATCCATTTTGTTTACAAATGCTATGCGGGCAACCTTATGCCTGTTGGCCTGAAACCAGACGGTTTCACTTTGCGGTTCAACTCCTGCAACTGCATCATACAGAGCAATCACGCCATCCAGAACTCGAAGACTGCGTTCAACTTCAACCGTAAAATCGACATGTCCCGGTGTGTCAATGAGATATATATCCGTATTTTTCCACTGAATTTCATTGACAGCACTGCTGATGGTAATACCACGTTCGCGTTCCTGATCCATAAAATCCATTGTGGCTTGACCATCATGAACTTCTGCAATGCGATATGTTCTGCCGGAATAAAATAGAATGCGTTCGCTGACGGTCGTTTTTCCGGCATCGATATGAGCCATAATGCCGATATTTCTGACGTTTTGTGCGCGGTTTGCTACCATGGGGTAATCTCTTAAATAAAAAAGAAAAAGAAATATCAGTGGTTTGAATGCTCATTTGACTGTGAACTTCCAAAGATCCACTTTTTCATTCGCTGTGTAACATTTTTAGGCATGCTGGTAATATTTTTTTCGGATATTTCGCCTTGTTCCTGTGTGATATTGTGTTCTGATTCCGTGGTACACGGTGTTCCTGAAATGATCTGAACCTTTGGAACTGTAAGTTGTTCAAGTTTTGAAATGGCAATGCATTCTGAAACTGTGGATGGAATATCCCTTATTGGCCTGGATTCGGCCATGATGCTGTCGATAGACGGAGCCGTCTCATCTAAAGAACGCTTTTTTCTGGAAAGATAGCCATTATTGGCTTTAATCTCTTCTGAAAAGAACTCTTCTATGAGATTGTGAAGTAGGGGTTGTGCATTTGTTTTGCCGTTGACGTTGAGATACATGCGCAGATCATTGGCAAATGCTTCGGATGATTCATAGCGGCGCGCCGGTTCTCTTTCAAGTGCATGCATGATAATGCGCGAGAGAAGTGACGGAAAATCGCGGATTTGGGTTGATGGTGGAATGATCTGAGCATTCATGAGTGCATTGATGGTCAAAATGTCACTTTCCCGTTCAAAAAGCTGAATGCCTGTCGTCATTTCATAGAGAATGATGGCAAGGGAATAATCATCGCTTCTGCCATCAAGGGGGGCACTTTGACATTGTTCAGGACTCATATAGGCGGGTTTTCCGACGATCATTCCTTTTTGGATGTCATTGTCTTCATCCTGGGTTTGGGCAATACCGAAATCAAACAGTTTGCATTGTCCGTCAAAGCAAAGAAAAATGTTTTCGGGGGTGACATCTCGGTGAATGATGTGGAGTGGCGTTCCATCTTCTTCGGACAGCGTATGGAGGTATTCGAGCCCGCTAAGTATTTGAACGGCAATCCATACAGCAATGTCATAACGCATGACTTGTCCGGCTTTTTTCATGCGATTAAGAAGTTCACATAGAGTTATCCCTCTAAGATACTCCATGGTCATGACATGCCGACCATCTATGGGAACACACGACCACGTCGAAAGAAGATTTGGGTGTTGAAGGCGGAGCGCAATGCCAGCTTCATGGTAAAAAAGACGAATGTAGTCAGCAACGTCATTATAAGCCGGTAAAATACACTTCAATGCAACGAATTTTCGAACACCAATCATGCTCTGATGAACAGCGAGCCATGTTTCGGCCATACCGCCGATACCTAGTCTCTTGAGAAGCTGATAAGGACCAAGACGGTGTTCATCACTCATGGCTTCATTCGTAGAACTGGTTCAGATAATCAACAATAGTGTCAAATCCATTATCTTTCATGAAATAGCCGTGAAGATTCATTTGCCGACAATATTGTTCAATTGCTTCTGCATCACCACTACAGAGCAGAACAATAATCATATTCTTCATCGTGGCTGATTCCAATAAAGTGGTAAGAATGGCGTCTGTGTCTGTGTTTGGCATGTCCGGATTGAAAAGCAAAATGTCCGGCTTTTCAAAATCAAACTTCGCCAAAATGCCGTAAGGTCCGGTCAGAGAGCAAACTTCAAAGCCTGCTGACTTAAGTATGTTTTCCAGCTTGATGACGTCAGAAAGCTGGTGATCCAGAATTAAAACGCGAGGCATTAAAAAACTCCATTGGAAATAATTAATTCTCTACCAAATATAGAGTATATACAATTTATTTTAATAAATCAATTATGAGACCTTCTCTAGTTTGCTCTTGAAAATGTTCTTTGTTGATAATAAATTTTTGGATGCAAGTTGTTGATTTTATTAAATAAAATGAATTTCATGATATTTGACTCAATCGGATACAAAAAAATAGACACCTTAAGGAAGGTCTGAATAAAACTCAATTTTAAGGCAGAATCTGATGAGAGCCGGGAGACCGAGGATTTTCGCCATCCTGCGAATGGCGAAAACCGCAGAGCACAGTGAGCAAATGAAATGATACCTTAATTTCCCCTTCGCCACTGAATGGAGAGGGGGAATGTCACAAAGTGACAAGGGGGTGAGGCTGCGCGTGAAACGATGCGCATTCCATATTGTGAACTGAGGAGGGAGAGAGAGTCCAGAATGTATATGAGGGACGAAATATGCCTGGTCTTCTCTTCATTGCTCTTGAAAAATGCTTTCGGGTGATTTGGGGCTCTCAATAGGTTCAATTCAATTGATTTCATCTTTTGAAAAATACCTTAAGCGTTCGACAGATGTTAAAATGCGGAATAAAAAGGAAGATGATTTCATTTCATCAGTTGACTGTACCGAATGGTGCAGGGAACTGATTTCCGGCTAATCCGGATGGAGTAGTGAAAATGATGAAAAAATCGAAAGCAGTCTTAGGCGTTTTGGTATGTTTCTTGGCGTTATTGATTAGTTTTGGGGCATTTGCCCAGGAAAATAGAGCACGTCTCGGTTTGGTCACTGGTCCGCTTCAGGCATCACCGCTTCTTCTTCAGCACTTGAGATTATCGGAAGGTGAAGGACTGATGGTAATGAATATCGTTGTCGGTGGCGCTCTTGAACAAAGTGGACTTTCGCAAGGTGATATCGTTCTTGCAATTGATGGACATGCGCTTTCGAAACCATCGGATATTCAGGAATATGTATCGACACTTCCAAAAAATGCACCGGTGACTTTAGATGTCATTCAGAAAGGGGAACACCGTCAAATCAATATGGTTTTGGACAGCCTTCCTGATGAAATCGTTTGGAAATATGCTCAGCCTGTATCTGGATTTGGTCGATCATCCGGTCTGCCGTTTGGGGGAGGGCTGCAATTGCGTCAGGTTCAGCCATCTCAGCAGCAAGGACAGATTGGGTCGCAAAAAATGATGTCGAAGATGATGGTTACGACACCCAATGGCGTTCAAAGCTCGACGGTTACGATTGATGGGCCGCAGGATGATCCAAACAGCATGGTTGAAGTCCAGATCGGTTCTGATGTTTACAAAACACGTGTGGGGGAAATTGATAAACTTCCAGATGAAGCGCGGGCTGCTGCTCAGAAAGCAATATCTCAGGGGGGAAGCTTTTCATTTTCATTTGGTTTCGGCGGGGGAAATGACTTTATGGAAGAAATGATGCGTCGTCATCTGGAACAAATGAGGATGATGGACGAGCTGTTTAATCAGCAGTTTATGGAACCGATGGAAGAGGAAAAAAAGCCGGACAGCGTTTTGAAGCCTGTGGAGCCGGATGATAGTCATATTCGAACGTGAAAATATGCGGCGTATTGGCGCAGCCAATAGCCGCGTACGGAGGCCGTATGGCCGCAGGCCAAAGGCTGAAGCTCGTTTTGCCTCTTTGGGCAAAACGGGTAAAAAAAAGAATACTTTGATTGAATGAAATTGAATCTCATACGTAAAACCGATTCGCGAATGGGCATTAAAAAATGCTGAGTGTGATGGGAACTGAATGTTCCAGGAGAGGTGATGAAAAATCGATTTTTTGCAGGATTGGGGTTGGCTTTATGCCTGGCGGCTTCGCCGGCATGGGCTGACGATGTAGATTCATCGATGTGGCTTCGGGGGGATTATGTTGGCGTTGGCGGAATCGATATGCCAAAGCTTTCACAACGCCGTATTTATAGTTATCTGATGAAGTTTTTTGTGACAGATAAAGGGGTCAAACAGGCTCTGGATGAAATTAAGTCTTCCGGTATCGTTCTGGAAAAGATTCTGACACGGGTCGTCGTCGGCATTCCAAGTGATGTGGAACGTTCCGAATACATTGTCTTGTGGGAAACTACCGAGGATTTGTCGAAATACAAGAAGCTTTTGTCATCTCATTCCCAGGCTATTGATACCCGAACCTACCTGGAAATGGAGTTTTTTGCGACACGCCGTACAAATGAATGCCTCGCCATTCTGGACAATGTTCTTGTGCTCGGAAGTGAACTTCGCGTGAAAGAAGTGATGGAGGCCTACAAGTCCGGTTACAAGGACGGTCCTAAGAATGCTTTGCTGAAAGCTGAAATGAAGCAGGTTGACAAAAAAAAGGATGCATGGTTTGTTTTTGTCATTACCGATAAAGAAAAGAAAGCTTTGGCAAAAACAGACCCCATTATCGATATGACTGCAGGGGGATTGGGCTCTTTGAAGCTGAGCGAGATGAAAAAAGGTAATGTTTCGTTCGACTTTTCAAAAGGATTGAATGCCAGTGCAAATATTGAGGTTATATCACCTGAAGTCGCAGCTGGCAGCGCAAAATTGCTCACGGCAGCATTCGCTCAGGCCGCAAATGATAAGGATGTGAAGGAACTCGGTTTTGACAGCTTCGTTTCTGGGGTCGCTTTTAATGCTAAAAAATCGGACGTTAACGTTTCTGTCGTATATGAACAGGCAAAATTTGATGAGTTGATTGCCATTGTCACTCAGTTCATGAAGGGAATTTCTGCCTCTGGTGCGCAAAATGCCGGTTGAGATTTTTTGAAAAAATAAGCTGCATTTGAAAGCCCACGTCAATGTGGGCTTTTTTATTGTCTGAAAAAGGGTGGATTAATGATAATAAAGAAAATCTGGCGTGATGCAGAATGTCGTTAGAATTGACTTTCAGCAGCGAAAAATCATTTATTGCCCGTGAAATTCGTGTTGAGAAAAGGCATTTAGTCGAGAAATAGTGCAGAATGTTTAGTAAGCAGAATCTATTGGATTTTCTGGCCGTATTGCTTCTGGCCTGTATTGTTTTGGGGGCAGGGATATCAGCCCAGACGGCTGGATTGCTTGAGCCATGGGAGACGTCGACTATTTTGACGGTTCAGCACATGAATCAGTCGAATATTACGGAGTCTTCGTTTTGGGTGCCGCGATTGGGCGGGATATTTGTGGCACAACCATATCTGGAATTGTGGTCTCTTTCTGCATTATTAAATGTTTTTCCGGAACCGGATGCATTTGTGCTGCGTTTGCCAGGCGCAATTGTTGGAATTCTGCTCGTACTGCTGAGCTTTTTAACAGTAAAGCAGATATCGACTCGCAGAACTGCATGGGCAACTGTACTCATTCTTTTGACGCTGCCAATGTTTGTTCTGACCGGAAAATTCATTCATGGCGATATCTGGTTGATATTGGCTGTCGCTCTGCCAAACCTCTTCTATTTGCTGTCCATTCATGCTTCAACTCGTAAAATGCAGCGAACGATGCTGGTTCTGACATCGGGCTCTGTCCTGATTTCGTTCCTGTCGGGGGGGCTTTTCGCGCTTGCAATACTCGCTTGTCAATGCATCCTGATCGTGCTTTTTTTGTGGAGAAATCCTCAAAAAATGGATGTTTTTAAGCCATTGGCAACTCGATACTTTATCGTTCCTCTCTATGTCGTTCTCGTCGTTTCGGGATGTATTTTCGGAAAATATGTGACAGAAGCTCGATATGAACTCGAAGAACGCGTCTATGTGACATTGGCAGAACTCAATAAGGCTCTGGATGAAGATCGAGTTATCCATATTGAATGTCGGCAGAATCAAATCATTGGTGAACTTCGGGTGTCAGGAAAAACACGCCAGGGGCAGACTCGATTCATATTGGTGGAATCTGCTGAAAATCTGAATACAAATTCAGATGAAATTTTCAAACTTTATGAGACCGAAAAACGAACGTTTGAGAATTATCTGATGTGGCGTTTCCAGAAAAAGTTCCCCGCAAGAACTGAACGATCTGTGCCTGACATCGGTGATGCATTTGAAATGGCTCTTCGATTCTTCTGGTATCACACCAATACGCCTTATCTTGAATCGACAATGTCAACCGCTCGAGTGGATTCTTCGGCACTTGCTGAAAATCCAGCTTATGCCTTCATTCGTTCTGAGAGTATGATTAAGGACAATGCTGCGGTTGAAAATGATGCTGGTATTTTGTTTTCGAATGACGAAACGCTGGTTTTCCTTCAGCCTGATGAGGTTGTACGCGTTCTGAGCAGCGATGATGAAGCCGAATGGTACCACATTGAAACTGGAAAAGGTGAGCAGGGATATGTATCATCGCGTGTCCTGAATATGGATGAAACAAGTCATCATATTCGCTGGACTTCATGGCTTGATGTATTGCTGTTCGGTCTCATGCCTTGGGGGTGTTTTGCCCTGATTGCTGTGGTCTGTGCATTTTCTGACCCCAGAAAATTGGTGATAGCTCGCTATCCATTCAGAGGCGAGTTTGAGTTTCATGTGGATGATATTGACAGAAATTTGACCTGGACTCCGGCTCAGTGCGTTCTTTTAAGCTGGATAATTGTCTCTATCATGGCATTGTTTGAGGGAATCAATCACAGTCGCCATGACATCTTTGCGGGGCTGATTCCTTTTGCCATTTTGATTGCCCTGACACTGACTTCGCCCAGATTCTGGCGGACATTCAGAGAAAGTCTCGAAGCTCGCATTGTGTTTATGGGTATCGCATTTGTTTGCCTTGCGGTCGCTGTTTATGAGGTATATCAGGAACCATATATTGTTTTGCGATATCTGATGACAGATCCGCTTATGCACTGGGATGCTGAAAGCGTTCACCTGTTTGATGTGTATATCGGACACATCATCGTTTTTATCATTTCATTTGTGATATTGACGCTGATTTCTTTTACAAATGCAGCCGAAAATATTCAGGAACGCATTCTTTCCTGGCGTGATTCATTGAAAAATTCGAGTTCGGATTCGAGAACGAGTTCGAGCAGCTCTCTCATTCGCGTCAGTCGCGGCGGAAATGAACCAATGCCTTATGCACCCGCGATTTCTCTCGTCTTTTTGGCAACTCTTTCTTCGTTGTTTCTATATTTTGACTACACGCCTTCGATTTCGGATAACTTTACCGAAACTGCTTTGATTGAACGATATTTTGCCCTCGCGAATCAGTCGGAACCCGTTTATCTGCTTTCCGGTGAAAATACACAGCTTTGTCAGACATACCGCGATTGTGAGCCTGGCTATGTTTGTCAGAATTCTCGCTGTCGAATTTCGACTTTTTCCTCGTATTCGCTTAATGTGGCTCGCCCGATTACTCGAATGGAGATGCTTCAGTCCATTGCCGATGAAGATGCTGAACATCCGGTGTTTTATATCGTGCCAAAGGATGCTCTTTATGCAATTAATCAGGCATATCGAGCGATGTTTTCGCCGGAAATGCGTAAAAATCTGAAAGTGCTGGATGCTCCTTCGTCGCGCCTCTATCTGATTGGAAATCACGTCAAATTGGATTCTGTGAGTCCGCTGGATGCAATATTTCCACAGAAACTGCCTGATGATGCCACTCGCGTTCAGATCTTGGCGGATGACAATATTCTGGTGGAAGGTTTTAGGATGGAACGCCTCGATTTCAGCAGCGACAGACAGCTTGCTCTGACTGTGTTTTATCGGGTTCTGAACCAGATTGATTCAAATCCGGAATTTCAGTTTTCGTTTGAGATTTCCAGTCGCAGTCTTGAATTTCATCGGCCGATACTGGACAGCCGGTATGATTCTCATCGGCTGATGCCCGGTGATCTGATTTCAGATCGCTTGGAATTTGAACTGGCTGCGATGCCTTCTCACGGGTTTGTGGATGTCAAAATTGGCGTAGCAACGGCGAATGAAAAGGCAAAAATGCATGCATTGACAACAATTAATTTTTAAGAAGGTGCAAAGGCGCTATGCCTCGCCGGCATACGCGCCTTGAATTTGCCGTCCTATCGCAAGGCGATACGGCCGGCATGCTTTTTCTTTTTGGGTATTTGATGCGAACAATAGCTCTAATCATTGCGTACGATGGAACGCCATTTGCGGGCTGGCAGCGACAGAATGGCCAGCTTACGGTTCAGGGATGTCTTGAAGATGCTCTGTCTAAAATGCACAATGCACCAACAGAATTGCGAGCTGCAAGCAGAACCGATGCAGGTGTCCATGCTGAATGGCAAATCGCTGCGTTTGAAACGACACGCGATTATGATGTCGATCGATATAGAATAGCTTTGAATGCCTTAACACCTCCGGAAATTACGATAAGATATGCCTGCGAAGCTACGCCAGGGTTTCAGCCACGTTTTGAAAGTCTCGGAAAACATTATCGATATTGGCTTTATCAGGGAAAATATCTGCCGCCAATGCTGATCAATCGCGCGGCTCATGTCCGTCCAATGAATGTGGATAACATGCGAAAAGCCGCACAATACCTCATCGGTGAACACGATTTTTCATCCTTCCGGGCGGCCGATTGTCAGGCAAAAACTCCGATTCGTACAATTACTCGCTGTAATATTGAACCGGTCGCATGGCCCTACGTTTATCCGTGCTTTGATGAAGGGGCTCTTTTGCAGGTCGATGTCTGGGGAACAGCATTTCTTAAGCAGATGGTTCGCATCATCGTCGGAACATTGATGAGTTTCGGTTTGGGACGCGACCCCTCTGAAATGGCACAGATCCTTGACGCTCGCGATCGCGCTCTGGCAGGCGAGACAGCCCCTGCATGCGGATTGACGCTTGTGCGATCGTTCAGCACCCTCGATGCTCTGCTTAAACTCGACGATTAAAACCCCGTTCCACTGCCGCAGAAGACGTCTTTCTTGCAATGGTTGGCAATGGCTTCATCAAGACGCGTTTGAAAATAGTGATTTTTTTCAATTTTTCGGCGTTCTTTCAGGACGTCAAGTGCTGCCTGACCAGGCGTGTTTCTGAGCGTCGAAATGGTGACAAATCGAATCATGTCATTGGGGGAATCCAGATATTTTGCCAATGCGGCAGGCGCTTTATCCGGTGCAATCTGGGGATAGGAGAGAATCGCCTGAACTAGCATGAGCGGACGTTTGATTCTATCCGGATGGGTTACGATAAATTCGAGCATCTTCTCATTCTTGGGATTGTCGAAATAGGCCAGAGCTTCGAGTGCTCGGCGGCGTATCGTGAAGAGGTTGCTTTCATCCGACAGAATCTTAAACAGAATATCCTGAATATAAGTTTCGATATCTGCCTGCGAAACGCCTGCGGTTCCAACTGCAGCCAGTGCCTGTCGTGTGATAACCTGAGCTTCGGAAATATTATTTCCTCCAGCATTTTCTTCAGCTTTGAGGGCTTCATTCCGGTCTTTGACGAGCATTTCTGTGTTGATGGTTGAAATGAGGTCTTCTTTTGTGGGGAAATCGCAATGTGCACTGAGCAGGAGCTGTATTTTGTCCTGATTGCTGAATTCACGATTTTCCGGAATGCGAATCATTCGCGGGCGCGGTTGTTGAGGCTGGGCGCTGTCTTGGAGTGGTGGCGTGCCATTGACCGACTGTGGAGCCGTATTCGCGGGGGCTGAAGATGCTTGATTCGCTTCTGCAACTTGTGTTTGCTCGGGTTGCACCTGTTCCTGCGCATAAACTGCATAGGGGATGAAAAGAGCAGAGATGATGAGAAATGGTAATATTTTCAATTTGTAATTCAACTTTCTCATTTCAGTCAGGGGGAATGGATTGACTTATGAACGCGGGGCGTTCGAGAGGACTTTCCCTCCGCACTGCGGGCAAATGGGATTTTACCTGATTTCTGTATCAATGAAAACCATGTCGAATAAATCGGCGAGATTTGAGCGAATTTGATCGCGCAT
Organism: Myxococcota bacterium; assembly: GCA_045599925.1. Lineage (GTDB taxonomy): Bacteria > Myxococcota_A > Bradymonadia > UBA4248 > UBA4248 > UBA4248. Next base: position 1,647 of record JAZRWV010000346.1, on the reverse strand, counting down.
TTCCATGGCTTTATTCCAGTCTGTGGCTTTGAACTGAAGGCGTGCGGCTTCGTGAAAAACGCGAACACGAAAATCGACAAAACCTAATTCTTTCAAGCGTTTTTCAGCAATTTCAACCTGTTTAAGATTATCAGCCGTGAGTGGTGTATTGGCTGAAAATCGAGTGGCGAGGCAGGCATAGGCCGGTTTTGCTGCAGTAGAAAGACCGGTAAGTGCTGATAAATGGCGGATAAGGGCTTTGTCAAAACCGGCCGTTCGAAGCGGGCTGAGAACACCGAATTCCTGAAGTGCTTTAAATCCGGGGCGTTCATCGATGTCATCTGATGCATTGGTGCCGTCACAGATGATGTCGTAACCGTCGATATGTGCCTGCGCGATGATTTTGCTGAAGATTGCGCGTTTGCATAAATAACAGCGATTGACGGGATTTTGAGCAATTTCCTGGATTTTCAGAATATCGATATCGATGGGGGTGAGTGAAATGCCGAGTTTTTGTGTGACATCGAGGGCGTCTTTGAATTCAAATTCGGGCTGAAATGGCGAACGAATGATATAGGTTGAGACATCGACATGAGCCTGAACTGCGGCACAGAGCAAAAATGCGGAGTCGCAACCGCCGGAAAATGCGATGGCAAGTTTGGGATGTGTCTCGAAGAAAAGTGCGAGTTTTGATACAGGAGGAAAAGATTGAGAAAAGATGGAAAAGGGGATGGTCATGATGTTTTGGAATGGATGCAAAGAAAAGCGCGAAGCGCCAGCGATCGTACCGCAGGTAGATCGCCTGATACCGGCGTATGCAGCGCATAGCCGGCATCAGGCCATGACGTATGAAATAGTCATGGCATTCCCTAAATAATCATAGCATAATTGGTGAAGAACCGCAGAAATGGAGGGGTTATGAAACATCTTTATTTATGTCGGCATGGCGAAACAAGCTGGAATGCTGAGCGCAGAATTCAGGGCAGAACGGATATCGAATTGAACGAATGCGGGCTGGAACAGGCGCGAAAATTGGCGGATTTTTTTGTGCGGGAACAGCCAAAGGCTGATATTGTCGTGTGCAGTCCGATGAAAAGGGCGTTTCAGACGGCAGAGTGTGTGGCGTCGGTACTTGGGCTGGAATGTCGTGTCGACGAGGATTTGACTGAGATACATACGGGGGAATTTACGGGACGGAAACTGGATGAATTGAGCAAGGAGCCGATGTGGCTGGCGCATCTTGAGGATCCGTGGAATGTCGGTTATGGCGAATATGGTGAGACTGCAGAGCATGTTCGGGAGCGAATGATTCGGGCAATTGGGCGGTATGACAGGGCAATTGTGGTGAGTCATGCAAGTCCGATTCGGCATGTATTATTGTATCTTTTTGATATTCCCTTTTATCATTTGTATCATTTGTGTATAGAAAATGCGGCCGCAACCTATGTTACAGTGCGGGATACATATTCAAAACTCATGTATTTGAATAAAGTGTAGGAAGTGTTGTATAGACATACATATATAATATGTTTGTAGTAATTTGTGGGTGTAAAGGTGGAATTGGTCTACATGGGTTTGATATTTGAGATCACTGCTGTCCCACAAAAATTGCGTAGAATAGCTGGTTCGGATTTCTAAATATGCTATAAGGAAGTCGACGAAAACACC